>CAZSEG010000022.1:0-10201 GCA_964605875.1 uncultured Chitinophagaceae bacterium | reverse complement strand
TTTAACCGCAAAAAGAAACAGTGCAAGTGTGCAGAGTGCGCCACTAAAAATTCGCGTTCAGGACGATGCTGGCAAGCCATATTTTGTTGAGGATTTTGAAAGTGTAGCCGATTTTAATGCAAGTGGTTTGTTTAATGTTGCCGATAACAACAACCTTCTTTTTTCATTGAACAATCAAACAGGTTTCAACAGCGCAAAGTCTGCTGCGATATTGATGAATGATACCGCGCCCGATTTCAGCGGCAGAACAATATTGTATTCGCCACTGATTGATTTAACCGCCACAGGCTCGCCAACATTAAGTTTCAACTATGCTTTTTCGCAAAAGCAATTGAATACAGACGACATTTTAGAATTATTTATTTCAAACGATTGCGGCAAAACATGGCAAAGCAGAAGCAAGCGCACGGGCGCAACTTTGCGTACAGTTACAACCGCCAAAACCAATTCAAATTATTTACCTGTTGATTCTGCTGAATGGAAAAAAGTGAGTACGCCAATTCCTGTAAGTCATGTGAACAGTCGCTTTATGTTCAAAGTAGAATTAACCAACTTCTACGGCAACAATATTTTTATTGACAATATAAATATCAATCCGCAATTGTATAGCTCTGTTGCAATGATTGAAATTCAGGATTTGTTGGTGGTTCCGAATCCTGCGAATAATGTGATAAGCATTAGTGGTGATTTTGAAAAAGTAAATTGCAAAATCATTGACATCAACGGCAAACTGGTAAAAGAAATCAGCCGCTATAATTCAGATGATTCAATTGATGTGAGCGGGCTTTCAACCGGTGTTTACAGTGTATTGCTACATGAAGAAAACAGCTATGGTGTTTTGCGATTTGTGAAGTATTGAATACAATTTTAGCCGCATACAACATAGTTGATTGCAATTAAAAAGGTAGAAATTTTCACACGGATTACATAGAGAACACGGAGTGTTTGCTTACGCAAACTTAGGTTTCTCGCAGAGGCGCAAAGGCGCAGAGAAATTCATCACAACTCATAACTCATCACTGAATCTTTCTTCCTTTCGCCACTCGTTGATTCAGTTCAACATTCTGAATTTTGCGCAAATCAATCATTAAAGAAGTGTACGCGCTGTTTGGTGCAGTGAAATAATTTTTCCCATCGTAAGTAACTTTTCCTACGCCATTTTTCCATTCGGAAGCTAACAAAACAAAGCGTGTAGATTGTTCGGGATTTACACCAAAACTTAAATAATGGTTGTCGTCTTTCTCAAAGCTCACCAATAATTTTGCAGAGTCAGGAATAGCAGTTACGATGCCCGGTGTACCTCGTTTAATAATGATTTCTTCTACCTTTTTTCCATCGCGAATTTTGATTTTTCCTCCTTCGATGGCGGTTTCATCTGTTGTAATTTGCCTTTGCAAAATCACATCGCGCGAAGTATAAAATTGAATCCGTTTTACATCATTGTTACTCCAGTTGTTTTGCTTGCGAAGCGAATCGGTAAACGGCACCAAATTTTTACATGAAGCAACCGTAAGCAGTATTGAAAGAAAGAAAACAGTAAACCGCATAAAACAGATTTTGGGGTTTCAGATTTTGATGACGGCAAATAGTTTAAGCTAACGTGAGTTATGGATTAGTTGCAGATAATATTACAACCATGAAATTGAAACCACGACTTGTTCCGCAAAGCGGAATAGAAACATAGTGTTGCGGGCTGTATTTGTTTGCGTAAGCAAACGCTCTGTGTTCTCTTCTTCTCTGTGTGCAATCAAAAAGACTAAAGTTTACATAGCCAAAACAAGTTTTGGACATAGCTCGGCATCAGAATCAACTATGTATCTATTCCGCTTTGCGGAACAAGTCGTGGTTAAATAAAGTACTTGGCTGTTTTTAATCCATAACTCACGTTAAGCTATGCGGTTACCGTCTTTGTCAAACACCTGCATATCGCCCTCGCGCTGTTGTTTCGGCTGCTCGTTTTTTATCACAAGCCTTTCAAAAAGGCTGTTCAATAAAGAAAGAATAATACTGAAAGCCAAAGCCCACCAAAAACTTGCCACATTGAATCCGTCACCCAAAATCCAATCGGCAATCAATATGATGGAGGCGTTGATTACCAACAAAAACAAGCCGAGTGTAAACAACGTAAACGGCAACGTGAAAAACACGAGCAAAGGTTTTACGGAAACATTCAGCAGCACCAAAACTGCCGCTAACAAAACAGCATTGCCCCAACCTTCTATATGCACACCGGAGGATAATAACAATGATGCGATTACAACCGCCAGCGAATTCAAAAACAACTTGATGATAAAATTCATAGGTGCGAAAGTAGGGAAACAATAGGTTTATTACCTTAAAAAATCTTATAGATTTTGAGAGGGGTGGGAGAAAATAAATTATGTTTGGAGTTGCTCTGATGGTTATGAAATAAATCTCTCTGTACTATGAAAGATTGGCATGATAAAATCAGACCTATACGGAAGTTAGCGGCTATTATATTGACGACAGTGCAGCAATCAAACCGTTGTGCGTCAGCATAAAAAACAACACAAACCAACAGAAATGAAACTATTAAAAGTATTAGGAGATAAGCTGCCAAGTGTGTTCAAAAACTTGACAAACGATGATTCAAATTTAAGGAACAGACCTTACGATTTTTATCTGGTTTTCGGACAGAAAGATATGAGTAAGTCGCCTTGGATAAAAACAAACTGGAAATTGGATTTTGAGCCTCTCTTTGACTTATTGATTAAGGAAAGTAAGTTTTCAAAAGACACAGCTTTACGAGTGACGAAATACAACTCTGAAAAGCGTATTTCAAAAAAAGACAACAAAGAGTTCCTTTACCAAACTGAAATAAAACTTGGACGACTTAGATGGGATAATAAATCTCACAACAAGTGGACAACGCCAAATAATACAGAATACTACTTTCAAGATTTTGAACTTTGGACACCAATTTGGACGATTTGCGAAAAAAGACAAGTATCACCTGATATTTTTATCACAATATCAAACGAAAGTCATTTTGAAAATCAAGGAAAAATCCAATTCGGCTATTTTATAGTTATTGCCATTGCTAAAAACTTACAAGTTGACTCCAAGCCGATTTTGAGAGAGTTATCAGAACGAATTAATTCAAAAGCAACTATCTTGACAACGAGAAAATGGGGGCGACCAGAAAAAATTGGAGAATGGACATTTGTAAATTGGATTCAAGACACATTTAGTAATGGTATTTATAAAGGAAAAAATATGCATTCGTTTGACTTTAACGAATTAGAATTTGAACCAAAATGGGAAGTGATATACCGACAGAAATAAAATGCCGAACGCACAACAGTGGGACAATCAAACAGACATATTAAACCAACAATCTTTCTGTCAATTTTGACAGTGATGATTTTGAGTTGTTCTGTTTCTGAAAAACTATCGGACAGCAACTATCATTTAATGAAGATACCGCCAAACGAAGTTAAGGTTGCCGACAATTTTTTTTGTGACAGGACAGAGATGGATAATATTGGTTGGCGAGAGTATATCTTTTGGACAAAGAGAACATTCGGAGATAACTCTCCTGAATATTTCGCAACACTACCAGACACGTTAGTTTGGAGAGAAAACTATTCTTGCCTTGAATCGTTTATTGATTATTACTTAAAGCATCCAGCTTATACATGGTTTCCTGTTGTTGGCGTAACACAACAACAAGCAATTGATTACTCTAAATGGCGTTCTGACAGGTGGTTTGAAAAGCTACTGATTGACATGAATAAAATAGAATGGGATTCAACACAGAATAAAGACACCTACTTTACGATAGAAAAATATTTTAACGGAACATTTGGCAAAATACTTCATGGAGATAAGGTGCAGTATTATCCAAACTTTCGCTTACCGACATTGACCGAAAGACAACAAATTATTCACTATGCTGACTCTGTTGACAAGGCATACTTTGAAAAATGTAATTCAAAATACTGCAAGGACTGCAAGACAAATTTTCCAAAATTTTATTCAGACGTCATTCCTTGTATAAAGGACACATTCAAAGTTGAGCCGACTATTAGCACAAATGAAAACTACTCTGCTAAGAAAGGTAATCCAATTTTTAATTTAAGAGGTAATGTAAGTGAGTGGTCATCAGAAAAAAATATTACTCTTGGTGGTGGTTGGTTTGACAAGCGTGAAAGAGTTTTGCAGACAGACACATTTCATATTAACAAACAAAACGCATGGACGGGTTTCAGAAACGTATGTGAATGGAAACGATGGAAAGAATAACAGCCGCTAACATGGGTGCTTGTTGCACAACGCACTAAAAATAATTTTCCTTCGCTGCAATATCTTTCTTTCCACAAAATCCTTCATAGCAGTCGTTTCGCTTTGCAAAAGCCGACATCAATTCAATTCCATCTGCCCTTTCCAAACATCTCTCTTCTTAGGTTTCCATGCTCTTATATTCCAGCCTAAACCCGCAGTAATTTTCAATTCATCTACACGAACAGGCGCAGGTAAATCACCAAACATTTGCCCTGCAACGCCTTGCACTTTCACAAAGAAATGAAAGAACCATCCCACATAATAATTGCAACCTGCCGATGCGCCAATCAATGGAATCGGTGAGAATTTACTTCGTTGCAAAATACCTTCATCATCGCGGTAAGCAGCTTGTACCAAACCCATGCCCGGTGAAAGACCAATGAAAGGGTCAAACCTGCCGGGCTTTAAAAAATGATAATTGATTCCTGTAAACAATGCGTGATTGGCAGTGATGCCAACGGCATCTTTTCTGTTAGTAACAAAAGAAACCCACACGGCTCCATTCAATGCAGTTCGGTCGTCTAAAAATACTTCTGCTTCGCCCGTGATGTATGCCGCAAGAAATTTTTGCGAGAACAAATATCCGGGTGCAAGATTGCCTTGCGCACGCAAACTGCCTTTGCGTGTTTCCCAAATTTTTTGCGCTTTAGAATTTGTTGCACACAACAAAAGTGATGCACATAAAACTGCTGCAAATTTTACGGTTTTTCCAATGCTTATGATTTGCGTTTCCATAGCTTTACAATTTTGTAGTTCGCGCTCAAGCTGATGAGCAAATGTCCTTCCCAACCTGCGTGTTTATGCGTGTGAATCGTCATCACACCTTCCGGATTTTCGTGCGCATCCAACTCTTCGCCCAGATGAAACATATATTGCGTGGTGAGTGTAATATCAAAGCGCGGTGTAACGTTGTAGCTGCATCCGATGCCCGCCTGCACAGCCGAGCTAAAGCGCGAAGCCTTTGCGCTATCCTTGCCGTTTATCTTCATAATAGATTGGTCGAAGCAATGTCCGGCAACAACAAACGGTGTAAATTTTCGCGTAAACTTTTTTGGATTCAACACATAAAACATCACACTCCAGCCAACATGAATATCCGTGCGGTGCGCCTTGCCATGAATATCGTTAGAAATAAAATCGGCATACCATTCGGTGTTCAGCCTGTCTAACAATTGCAGTCGCGCATGTCCGCCCACGCCAACACCAACGCCTTTTGGATTGCCATGAGAAAAACTGCTGATGGTGTTGCGCAAGCCCAAAGAAAAATCTCCGCCTTGATAGCGCAACGCCTCTTTTTCCGAACTCGGCTTGGGAACAATTTTATTTTGTGCATGCAATGCAATAAATAAAAACAGAAGGGGAGTAAGCGTGGCAAGTCGTTTAATCGTTTCCATTGTCGAAGTGTTTAGTTGAACAAAACGAGAGGCATTAAAAAATGCATTTATAATAGAAACGCAAAAGCCCAAAATTTAGTATTGAAAAAAGAAAAGTTTATAAAAGGCAGTTCTAAGAAGTTGTTTAAAATTAAGAAACAGGGTCAGATGCTTACTTCTAAAATCTGCAATCGTTAATCTAAAATCGTTAGTAATTGTTCGGTTTTTTTGATTAACGATTTTTGATTAACGACTAACGATTGCAGAATTTAAACAGCCTCTAAAAACTACCAACGTCCGCCTGCGCCACCGCCACCAAAACTGCCACCACCAAAACCTCCGAAGCCGCCACCACTGCTACTTCTACCGCCACCGCCAAAACCTCCGCCACCCCAAATCACCGGACCGCTGCCTCTGCGCGAAATGGTGTTTCCGCCTTTACCTCCTTTTGATGCAGCACTGCTTACTATGAGAATAAACAGAATGATGATTAAAATAATTGCCCAGGTTGGCAAGCCTTCTTCTTTGTCTGATTTTTCGTTTACAAACTTGCCTGTGCTGCGCGCAATAATTTCATCGGTTGCTTCATCAAATCCTGCATAGAAATTTCCATTCTTAAAATTAGGAATTACAATACGCTCAACAATTCTTTTACAGATTGCATCAGGCAACACATCTTCCAAACCATAACCCGTAGCAATAAAAACCGCGCGTGGCTCTTTCGATGCAAGAATCAGAATACCGTTGTTTTTATGCTTTCTGCCGATGCCCCATTTTTCGGCTAATTCAAAAGCATATTGACTTTCTTCATAAACACCTAAATCAGTTATAGTAACAATTGCAATCTGGCTCGAAGTGGAATCATCATAAGCAACTAATTTATTTTCGAGTTGCTGACGTTCTGAAGGTGAAAGAAAATTGGCGAAGTCATTTACCAATCTTGGCGGTGATGGTCTTTCGGGAAATTGAGCAAAAATATTTGCAGCAAAAATCATGGCAACGGAAAGTGAAATCCATTGCCTGAAATTGAATCGCAGCAAAAATTTATCCGAAACTAACTTCATCGCTCAATTCATTTTTATCATCACTTTGATAAGGAAAAAATGTTTTCAATTTTTCACCTGCCTGCAAAACGCCATAATTAATTCCTTCAATCAGTTGGTTGTTTTTAAAATGATTTGCCATTTCATCTTTCACTTCATTCCAAAAATTTTCAGGCACTTTGTTGTTGATGCCTTCATCGCCAATGATTGCAAAAACATGGTCGCTTACGGCAACATAAATCAGCACACCGTTACGCAATTCAGTTTTGTGCATTTCTAATTTTTCAAAAACCTTCACAGCTCGTTTCACGGCATCGCCCTTGCAGTGAAACTCTGCATGAACACGTACTTCACCGCTGGTGTTTTTTTCAGCCTGCCGAATGGCATCAACAATAATTGCTGCCTTCTCTTTGCCGATTGGATTTTTGGAAAAAAAGCCCACTTTATTAAATTAAGTTGCGAGTTACAAGTTACGAGTTGCAAGAAATAGAAATTCTCATGTCTATCATCTCACATCTCATGTCTGTTCTTAAAATTTCACTTCCGGTGCTTTCTCTGTTCCTGCATCGGCTTTGAAGTATGGTTTCGGTTGAAAGCCAAACATCTTAGCGGTAATCAAAGCAGGGAACGTTTGCGTGTGCGCATTGTAAACGCCCGCCACTTCGTTGAACTTATTTCTTTCAACGCTGATGCGGTTTTCGGTACCTTCCAATTGCGCCTGCAATTCCAAAAAGTTTTGATTGGCTTTTAAATCGGGATACCTTTCTACACTAACTAATAATCTTGAAAGTGCGCCTTTCAACTCGCCTTGTGCCGCCTGAAATTTCTGAATGTTTTCTTCCGTTAAATCATCTGCATTTACCTGAACGCTTGTTGCTTTGCTGCGTGCCTCAATTACGGCAGTCAGTGTTTGCTGCTCAAACTCGGCATAACCTTTTACGGTGTTCACTAAATTCGGAATCAAATCTGCCCTACGCTGATAAGCGGTTTCTACGTTTGCCCATTGTTTGGTAACGGCTTCGCGCTCTTGTACCAAACTATTGTAGCTGCATGAAGAAAGTGATGAAGCAATGACAAGCGCTGCAAAAAGTCGAAAAAAGTTTTTCATTTCTGTGTAATGTTTAATTGTAAAATCTTGACGGGTGAAAGTAGAAATTATTTTGGGCGAATGTTTCAAATTTGCCATCACAAGCATTTGGTGTAGGTTTGGGGAGTAAACTCGGTCTGACCTTGGTCAGACTTGTATTAAATGAAGAATGAAACTTTCACCTGAAAACATATACCACATTTACAATCAGGGTAACAATCGGCAAAATATTTTTTTCGATAGAGAAGATTATTTGCTCTTTCTGAATATTTATCGGGAAGTAGTTTTTAGAAATTGCGAAACACTATGCTACTGTTTAATGCCTAATCATTTTCACTTCTTAGTTTATGCAACAGACAAGAGTGTTATTGAAAAAAAGTTAGGCTCTATTGTTATTCAAAATCTTTCTGATGGTTTTAGAAAATTGCTGAGTAAGTATGCTCACGAAATGAATAATAAAAGTGGTTCTGTCGGCTCTTTATTCAGACAAAAAACACAGGCAAAATTAGTGGAAGGAATCAGTGAAAGTTCAGGTTTCAGCTATGCCGAACAATGTTTCTTTTACATTCATCAAAATCCCGTTACAGCGAACATTGCGGAACGAAATACAGATTGGGAATTCTCCTCTGCCAAAGATTTTTCGGGACAACGAAATGGAACTTTATGTAATAAAGATTTAGCCTTCAAACTCTTTGGATGGGAGAAAGATGATTTGACTTTTTTCAATCATCAGCAAGTTATTTCTTCCAAAACGATTGAACTATTTTTTGAACAAACTAAAAAACTAAAGTCTGACCGAGGTCAGACCAAGTAACACCATGATTCGACTTTTCAACTACATCAACGGCAAACTCGAAAATCCTTCATCGGGAAATTATCTTGATAACTACGAACCCGCCACAGGCGCGGTGTATGCGCACATACCCGACAGCGATGTGCAAGATGTGTCGCTTGCTTTTGAAGCCGCAAAAAATGCTTTTCCGATATGGAGCAAAACATCTTTGGAAAGCAGGATGATGACCTTGTTGCGCGTTGCCGATGGTATAGAAAAACGCATGGATGAATTTGTTGCGGCAGAAAGCAAAGACAATGGCAAACCGCTTGCGCTGGCAAAGGCTGTGGACATTCCCCGTGCTGTTTCCAACTTTCGTTTTTATGCTTCCGCCATTCAGCACTTCGCTTCCGAAAGTCATCAGATGCCGGGCGTTGCCATCAACTATACTTTGCGCAATCCTATTGGCGTTGTCGGTTGCATTTCGCCCTGGAATTTACCCTTGTATCTTTTTACATGGAAAATTGCCCCTGCGCTTGCAGCGGGCAATTGCGTGGTAGCGAAGCCGAGCGAAATAACACCATATACTGCTTTTCTACTTTCGGAAGTATGTATTGAAGCAGGATTGCCTGCGGGTGTTTTAAACATCGTTCACGGTTTGGGCGGCAAAGTGGGACAAGCAATTGTGGAGCATCCGCACATCAAAGCTATTTCGTTTACGGGCGGCACTGAAACAGGCAAGCGCATTGCCGCCACTGCCGCGCCCATGTTCAAAAAATTATCGCTGGAGTTGGGCGGCAAAAACCCAACCATTGTTTTTGCTGATTGTGATTTTGAAAGTACGGTGAAGCAGGTGGTAACAGCCTCTTTCAGCAATCAGGGAGAAATTTGTTTATGCGGTTCAAGAATTTTTATTGAAAAATCTATTTACGAAAAATTCAAAGCGGCATTTGTTGAACGGGTAAAAAATTTGAAAGTTGGCGACCCGAACGACAGCAGTTCAAACTTAGGGGCAATCGTTTCATTGCAGCACAAGCAAAAAATTCTTTCGTACATAGCATTGGCAAAACAGGAAGGCGGCACGATTTTATGCGGAGGACGAGAACAGCCGTCTGACCAAAGGTCAGACCGTGTAAAGCACGGTTACTTCATCGAGCCAACCGTGATAGAAGGTTTAGCGTTTGACTGCCGCACCAATCAGGAAGAAATTTTCGGACCCGTTACCACACTCACACCTTTTGAAACCGAAGCGGAGGTTTTGCTTATGGCAAACAGCACGGCTTATGGCTTATCGGCTTCGGTGTGGACGAGCGACCTGCAACGTTCACAGCGAATGGCAGAGAATTTAGAAGCCGGAATTGTGTGGGTGAACTGTTGGCTGTTGCGCGATTTACGCACACCATTCGGTGGCGTAAAACAAAGCGGTGTGGGGCGCGAAGGTGGTTGGGAAGCCCTGCGCTTTTTCACCGAAGCAAAAAATGTTTGTTTGAAATATTAGACCTCTAAACAATAGCCGATAATATTACAGCTATAAAACTTTAACCACATAGATACATAGTATTATGGGTTGTATTTGTTTGCGTAAGCAAACGCTCTGTGTTCTCCTCTACTCTGTGTGCAA
>CAZSEG010000021.1:17752-29726 GCA_964605875.1 uncultured Chitinophagaceae bacterium | reverse complement strand
TATAAACATAGCAATGGTTGCGTGAGTTGTTAAAACATTAGCATTTGTTAAGAGTAAGAACGCACTCTACGTTCGCAAAAATAATCAATCTTTAAATTTACTTACCAAAATTTGGTAAGTAAATTGGTTTTACTATTTTTGTAGAGATTTTTTATGAAAGTAATCATTGAAAACCTATACCTCGAACATCTTTATAATGGGGATGTTTTAAAAGGGAAACCTAAGTTTTCTAAGGAGGTAACAGAAAAGTTTAAAAAGAAAATTGAGTTGATAAAAAGCGTAGAAAATATTGCTGAATTGAAGCAATTCAGGAGTTTAAATTTTGAGGCTTTGTCGGGGAATTTAAAAGGTAAATATTCCATTAGAATTGATTTGAAGTATCGTTTGATACTTAGGATTGAGAAGGGAGAAATAACCATTGAAGAGGTTTTGATAGTAGAGGATTTAACCAATCATTACCAATAGTTAAAGTTGATTTTGCAGAGCTTATAACGGTAAATAAGTTCTGCTTTTCAACTTAGAAAGAGAGATAATATAATTAAGATGAAATACACTGTTACAGGCAAAAATGGAAATGAGTTGCATACAAATGTTTTGTTGCACCCTGGTGAAGTTATAGCTGATGAATTAGGTGCGCGAGCAATGAAGAAAGCAGATTTTGCTTCGGCTTTAGGAATCAAGCCGAGTCATTTGAGCGAACTGCTGAAAGGCACAAGAAATGTGAGCGCATTAACTGCGCTGAAAATTGAAAAGGTATTTGGAATTAGTGCCGAGTTCTGGCTTAGACTGCAAATGAATTATGATTTACAAGTTGCAAGAAATACTTATAAAGCAGCAGCTTAGAAACAAAAAAAGAGAGATGGTTTTCCATCTCTCTTTTTATTATTCAAAAATCTCTCCTACATCTTAAACGCATACAGGTAACTCATCGGCTTGTTAGGATAAATTCCTTCCACCATTACTTTGCCGTTTTTAGATTTCAGAACATTCAAAAAATCATTCACATTATTCACGGGCTGGTCGTCAATTTGAGTAATTACAAATCCTTTTTTGATGTCTGTAAATTCAGCAATCTTCCCTGGTTTGATGTTGATTACTTTAACACCGCTTTCTACGCCCAATTGCGCTTTTTCTTTTGCAGAAAGCTCTTCAATGTCTAAGCCCAACGCGCCTAAAATATCGCGGTTGCTATCTACGGTTGCCGTGGTGTTGTATTTGTTTTTTAAAACAACGGTTGTCTTAGCCAATTTACCATCGCGCAAATACTCTACACTGATTTTATCTCCAGGGCGATAGTTGGCTACCTGCTCCTGCAACTCAGGTGCGCTGTTTACATTCACTCCGTTTATTTTGGTGATAATATCTTTTGATTGTAAGCCTGCATCTTTACCTGCACTGCCTTCGTTTATCTGTTCAACATACACGCCCATCGGCTTGTCCAAGCCTGCTTTATTTGCCAGTTCATTATCCACTGCGCGAATTTGCACACCCAGAAATCCACGTTGGGTAACACCGAATTTTTGCAGGTCGAAAATTACTTTGCGCACAATGTTAGAAGGCACTGCAAAAGAGTATCCTGCATAGCTTCCTGTGGGCGATGCAATAGCTGTGTTGATGCCAATCAGCTCACCGCCAATATTCACCAAAGCGCCACCGCTGTTGCCAGGGTTCACGGCAGCATCCGTTTGAATAAATGATTCAATTGCCGAACCTTTTGAAGCCTGACCATGACCTAAAATATTGATGCTCCGCGCCTTTGCAGAAACAATACCCGCAGTAACCGTTGATGCCAGATTAAACGGATTGCCGACTGCCATCACCCATTCGCCAATCATCACACTATCGCTGTTGGCAAAATTTACCGAAGGAAATTTTTCGCCTTCAATTTTTATCAAAGCCAAATCGGTATCGGCATCGCGCCCGATTACTTTTGCTTTGAAAGTTTTGTTGTTGTACAGCGTTACATCAATTTCGTTTGCATTTTCTACCACATGATTGTTGGTAACAATGTAGCCGTCTTCACTGACTATTACACCGCTTCCTGTGGCAACTTTCGGCTGGCTTTGATAAGGATTTGGACCTTGGAAATACCTGAAAAAATCATCGCCAAAAAAATCGCGCATCGGGTCGCGCGGGTTGTGGCGCACGGCTTCAATTTTAAATGCAGATTTTATATGCACCACGCTTGGCGTGGCAGTTGCCGCAGCATACCGGAAATCAACAGGTTGCAAGGCGCCTACATTTTCAGCAGAAAGAGCCGTGTATTTCACAGGAGCATTTTCTACAATCTGCACGGTGCTTTTTTGAGGAAAGAAATTTTGATAAGCAACTACCGCTACCACCGAGCTAACGGCTGATGCAATTACAATGGTTGAAAATTGTTTGAAGCTCATAAGTTTGAATTTAGTTTTACAATTATTGTTGTACAAATTTAATACGCACAGGTTTGATTTATATTGCGTTCGATTCAACACTTAAATTCATTTAACAACAACTTTGAATGAAAGTTAAATTCTATAAATATCAGGGTGCGGGCAACGATTTTATTATGATTGATAACCGCAGCTACGGTATCAACCGCGATAACAAAGAATTGTTTGAAAGCCTTTGCCACCGAAGGTTTGGCATTGGTGCAGACGGCTTGATTCTGTTGCAGAAAAAAGAAGGTTACGATTTTGAAATGGTGTATTTCAACAGCGATGGAAATGAAAGCAGCATGTGTGGAAATGGCGGCAGGTGCATCATTCAATTTGCCAAACAAATCGGTGTGATTAAAAATAATTGTTCGTTTCTCGCCATTGACGGATTGCACGAAGGGTACATTAACGAAGCGGAAATAGTTACATTAAAAATGAAAGATGTTGATGCGGTGGAAGTGAACGGAAATGATTTTATTATCAACACAGGCTCGCCTCATTACGTGAAATTTTTGAATGAAATTAAATCGCTTTCAATCGTTGAAGAAGCCCATAAAATCAGGTATTCCGAAAGATTTAAAGCCGAAGGAATCAATGTAAATTTTGTTGAAGTAAAAAATGAAAATCACATTGCCGTGCGCACTTACGAAAGAGGTGTTGAAGATGAAACTTACAGTTGCGGTACGGGTGTCGTAGCTTCATCAATTGCGCATTACATCAAAAGCGGGAAAAAATCAAACCACATTTACGTTGATGTTGTTGGCGGAAGATTGCAGGTGAGATTCCATGAAAACAACAATGCTTTTACCGATGTTTTTTTGATTGGTGAAGCGGTGGAGGTTTTTGAGGGGGAGGTGGATGTGGTGAGTAGTGAAAGTAAGTACAGCTAAAATTTTCTCACTCTGCTGCGAAGGAAAATCTATTTATCAGTTATTTTCCTTTTCCAATCACAATTCACTGTACGGTTAATGAGATTTAATGCTTCTAAAAACTGTATATAAGCAGAAGATTTATTACCAAAGCTAATCTGTAACTCAGGATTTGAATAATTGACTTCAATTTTTTTGCCATCAATCCGAGCTTGTAAATTATAAGAAACTCCATCCATTATGGACGCATTTTCTTTTATATCATCCTGAGAAGGAAGCGTATCTAAACCCAATGCAGATAACCTTTCAAAAAAGTTTTTTGCTTCTTTACTCTTGTAAGATTTTCCAAAAGCTTCTTCTCCAAATTCCAAAGCAACACAGTAGGTATAAACCCTCTTTCTCTTTTCATAGACTGTCAACCATCTCTTATCATTTAGCATTCCACCATAATCAAGAATGCAATAATTCCCTGTTGTATCTATCTTATCAAAAATATTATATGGAAGATATTCCTTTGCCTGATTTCTACGATACTCTTTAATGTCTTTTTTTCGCTCTTTCTTTCCGTAATTGGTAAAATAGTTTTGGAGCATTCCTGAACTGTCAACACTCCACTTTTCAAAGTCTGTATATCGCTTATCATTCAGGTGTCTGTACTTTCCTAAATAATAGCTGTTGTAATATCCGTAACCAGACTTATCCTCGCCCTTTCCGAAATCTACTTTCATATAAGGTTTACCTGACTCATCCCAATACTTCCACACGCCTATGCGTATCGGAGTAACTCTTAAAAAATAGATGGTATCCATATCTGTGCAACTTTCATTTCTAAGTAAACCACAAACAACATCTGTATCATTTGTATGTGCATACTTTCCTTCAGCCAAAACAAACTCTTTTTCATTTCTATAAACTCCTATTTGCTTAACCGAGAAACTTGCTTCATCAATAAGTTTTACATGCAAGTAAAAAGGGGTTCTTATATCCTTTTCAAACGGGGCAATTTTAAACTCGTTAGTATCTCTAAGCCTTATATCACCAACCGAGTTAAAGCCAAAAGCTTTAAAAACAAAGGCAGGGTCAGTCGCATGTTCGGAAGAAAGATAACTGACTGCCGGTTTATTTTTCTTTACATTATATTCATAGTAGAAAGGCAACAGGCAAGGCTCTTTTCTTTTTTCAGGCTTAGGCAAGGTAGATTTTAAAACTACTTTATACTCTATTTCATAATCATCAGGAATTTTTGGAACACTAAAAGACTTTTCAATAACTCCAAAGGTATTGTAGAGTTTCATCCCTAAATATCCATATTCATTTATGTAGGCAGTATCAGGTTCTTGTTGATAATTCAGGAAATCATAAGTTGTAGTTACCGTTGCTCGTTTACCTTTCTCATCAATTTTTACATGCACATCCATTAGCTTTAAAACTTGGTTCGAAATCCATTCAGTGTGGTGAAAAATCCTGCAATAACCATACTGCGAAAAGTAGGTTCGTTTTGAAAAATCTATTTGAGAAAACATTTCATATTCTTTTTTAAACCAATCCTTACTTCGTTGTGATTTATTGGCAACGGTATCTGTAAACAAATTTGCTTTGTACTTCAAAACATCATCCCAACTTCTGAAAGGAATAGTTCTTGTTTCGGTAAATGGAATCAGAACACCATTTGATTCTGATTTTAAATTATCATTAATAGGTCTTTGAAGTTCACCCATCATAATATCTTGAACTTTTTCAAAAAGATAGGCATTATAATATTCGTAATCCTTAAAGGTACCAATCTTAGATGATTGACTATAAGCTGCAAAGGCTATAACAAAAACCAATATTGCAAGCAAACTCTCTTTCACACTTCAAAGTTAAGAAGTTTATGATTTTCTTTTTTCTTATATCACAACTACCATACATTCGCAATTCTATTATCAAATAATTATGAAGAAAATACTTATCACAGGAGGCGCAGGATTTATCGGCTCGCATGTTGTTCGTTTGTTTGTAAACAAATATTCCAACCACGAAATAGTGAATTTAGATAAGCTCACTTATGCAGGAAATTTAGAAAACCTGCGCGATGTGGAAGATGCTCCGAATTATACTTTTGTAAAAGGTGATATAATAGATGCCGATTTCATCAATACACTTTTTGATGAGTACGATTTTGCAGCGGTGATTCATTTAGCTGCCGAAAGTCATGTGGACAGAAGCATCAGCAATCCTTTGGAGTTTGTTACTACAAATGTTATAGGAACTGTAAACCTGTTGAATGCAGCTAAACGAATTTGGAAATGCAGCAAAGACAAACCTGTGCCGCAGAACAAAATTTTCTATCATGTTTCTACCGATGAAGTTTATGGTTCATTGGGCGAAACGGGATATTTTTTAGAAACCACTTCTTACGACCCTCAATCTCCTTATTCTGCTTCAAAAGCAAGCAGCGACCATTTTGTGCGCGCTTATTTCAACACTTACAATCTGCCTGTTGTTATCAGCAATTGCTCCAACAATTATGGCTCGCATCAGTTTCCCGAAAAGCTGATTCCGCTTTTTATCAATAACGTAAAAAACAATAACCCATTACCTGTTTATGGCGATGGAAAATACACCCGCGACTGGCTTTTTGTAGAAGACCACGCAACTGCTATTGATACCATTTTGCATGGCGGAAAATTGGGCGACACGTACAACATTGGCGGTTTCAACGAATGGCAAAACATTGAATTGATAAAATTGCTTATCAAAATCATGGATAAAAAACTTGGGCGTGCCGAAGGAGAAAGTGAAAAGTTGATTACCTACGTAAAAGACCGCCCCGGGCACGACAGGCGTTATGCCATAGATGCATCTAAACTCAACAAAGAGTTAGGCTGGAAGCCTTCCGTTACATTTGAAGAAGGCTTGGAAAAAACTGTAGATTGGTATTTGGCAAATGAGGCTTGGTTAGAAAATGTTACCAGTGGCAACTACAAGCAATATTACGAACAGCAGTATGCTTAGTATTTTAGAAGATTGGTTGAAAGTGTTTTGTGTAAACATCGCTACGAACGTTGATTCCCTTGATTTTTCCACCAATCCAATATCAAAGTTTAACATTTGAAATTTCATTTTTTACCAAACGAATGTTTGGTAAAGGCATTTTAATTGCATATTTGCAACACTTAAAAAATTAAACAGTAAAGTAATGTCCACAACAACAGAAAACAAAACAGTGCTTCGCGGTGGCGAATTTCTGATTAAAGAATCAACCTTTGGTAACACCTTCATCAGAGAAGATTTGAGTGAGGAACAAAGAATGATGGCAAACACTGCCGAAGAATTTATTGCCAATAAAGTGCATCCGTATGTTGCAAAAATTGATAAGCAAGACCACGAGTTGGTTCAACGGCTTTTAGAAGAAAGCGGTGAACTTGGTTTGTTGGGTGCTTCTATTCCCGAACAATATGGCGGCATGGAAGTTGATTTTAATACCGATTCGGCAATCAATGAAGAAATCGGGAAAGGACATTCTTGGAGTGTTGCTTTTGCAGCGCACACAGGCATTGGAACTTTGCCTATTCTATACTTTGGTACAGAAGCGCAAAAGGCGAAATATCTGCCCGACTTAGTTACCGGAAAATTGAAAGCAGCCTACTGCTTAACCGAGCCGGGTTCAGGCTCTGATGCTTTGGGTGCGAAAACAAAAGCGGTGCTTTCCGATGATGGAAAATACTATGTTTTGAACGGTCAGAAAATGTGGATTACCAACGGTGGCTTTGCAGATGTGTTTACTGTGTTTGCTAAAATTGATGGCGAAAAATTCACAGGTTTTATTGTGGATGCAAAAAGCGAAGGCATCAGTTTGGGCAGCGAAGAAGACAAATTGGGCATCAAAGGTTCTTCAACCCGCCAGGTATTTTTCAATAATGTAAAAGTGCCTGCCGAAAACGTTTTGGGCGAAATAGGTAAAGGGCATAAAATTGCATTTAACGTGCTGAACATAGGTCGCTACAAATTGTGTGTTTTAGCATTGGGCGGAGCTAAAATGGCTGCCGCAGTTGCCATAAAATACGCCAACGAGCGTATTCAGTTTAATGTGCCGATTTCATCATTTGGCGCAATCAAACATAAGCTGGCGGAAATGGCTGTGAAGATTTATGCAACTGAATCTGCTACTTACCGCGCTTCGGGTTTAATCAACGACATGATTGAAGACCTTGCCGCAAACGGCAAAAACAAAGTGGAAGCAAAACTGATTGCAGCCGAAGAATATTCTATTGAATGTGCTTTGCTGAAAGTGTTGGGTTCAGAAACTTTAGACTATGTTGTGGATGAAGCTGTGCAGGTATTTGGCGGCACGGGCTTCAGCGAAGAATATCCCGTAGCACGTGCTTACCGCGACAGCCGCATCAACAGAATTTTTGAAGGCACAAACGAAATCAACCGCCTGTTAAGCGTTGGTATGTTGGTGAAAAAAGCCATGAAAGGCGAATTGGATTTGTTTGCAGCGGCAATGGCTGTGCAAAAAGAATTGATGAGTGTTCCTGACTTTGGCGGCAGCGATGACAGCGAGTTTTTTGCAGCCGAAAAAAGAGCGATTCGCCAAGCGAAAAAAGCGATACTGATGACTGCGGGTGCTGCTGTACAAAAGTTCATGCAAGGCTTGGAAAAAGAGCAGGAAATCATGATGAACATTGCAGATATGCTATTGGAAGTTTACACAGCCGAATCTGCATTGTTGCGCACCGAAAAATTAGTAGGCGTTCGCGGTGAAGCTGCTGCTGCATTGTATGTTGATTTAGCCAAAACCTATTTGAGCGATGCTTTGGAAAGAGTAAACCTTAGCGGTAAACACGCCATTGCAGCCTTTACCGAAGGGGATACGCAAAGAGTGATGCTGATGGGCTTGAAACGCTTTACTAAATATGATACTTACAACACTACTGCAGCCCGCAGAAGAATTGCCGATAAATTGATTGAAGATAACACTTACAGCTTTTAATCAGTTATTAAAAACGATAAGCAAAAGTCGCATCTGATAAAAAGGGTGCGGCTTTTTTATGTTATACAGATTAGATATTAAAATTTACATTAAGAGTTGAGCAATAGAAAACATCATTACAAACTGATTTCACTACTGTTTCTAAATTTAGTGACTTTGCGCTCGCGCAAAACCGGAGGCACACTTTAAAATACCTAAAAGAAATATAGGGGCTTGGCGGGTGCGGTAGGGGATAAAAAATAAAAAATGACTTCAACCAAAAAATGGAAGAAATCCTGTATAGTGAAGAATATCGGAGTCGAACCGATTACGTGTTTCATGTCATGCAAGCGCTGTAGCTAAATGAACTAATCCCCCAGAATTAAAAAGAACAATTTGCGGAGGCAATTATAGTAAAAAGATAAGGGTATTAAGAAAACATTATGTGCATAGAACAATTTTGCAATCACAGTTTGATAGAATAACATTGCAAAAAATTACTCAGTCGTTATGGCAATAAAACTTGCGGTGTTTGATATGGCAGGCACTACGGTAGAAGACAAAGATTTTGTGGCAGATGCGCTTGTAAAGGCATTTGAAAAGCAAGACCTCTACATTTCACACAAACACGCAAACACAAAAATGGGTATTCCGAAGCCTGTTGCAATTCGCGAATTGTTGGATGAATTGTTTGAAGAAACTCCCGATAATTTAGATACTTTGGTGGAAGATATTCACAAAGATTTCAGGCAGTTTATGATTGACTTTTACAAGAGCGATAAATCTGTAAAAGGAAAAATAAATGCAGTGCGTACCATGCTTGCATTAAAAAATGCAGGTGTGAAAGTGGCTTTGGACACAGGTTTCACGCGCGATATTGCCGATATTATTATTGACAGATTAGGTTGGGATATTCAGCAGGTGATAGACTTTAGCGTAACCAGCGATGAAGTTGCCAATGGCAGACCGCATCCCGATTTGATTCTGAAAGCAATGGAAATTGCAGGCGTTAGCGATGCAAAAGAAGTAGCGAAAATAGGCGACACACAAAGTGATTTGGGCGAAGGCACTGCCGCAGGTTGCAAGTTTGTGATTGGCGTTACCACGGGCGCACAACCACGAAATTTGCTCGAAAAATCTAAACACACACACTTGGTAGATGATATTTACGAAGTGGTGGATATTGTTTTGAATTAGTGTCATGTCGAGCGAAGTCGAAGCATCTCTTGTAATGAAAAATAAATTTCATTTTTATGAAAGATAAAATACTTCGGCTTGCCGAAACAAATCATGCAGATATTGTTGAGTGGAGAAGAATTATTCATTCCAATCCCGAATTGGCTTATGAAGAGTTTGCTACTTCCGAAATGGTGGAAGAAAAGTTGCTTTCATTCGGCATTGAGATTACATCAGGTATTGCCAAAACAGGAGTTGTAGGTTTATTGAAGTGCAATAATCCGGAAAGCCGTTGTGTAGCGTTGCGTGCAGATATGGATGCACTGCCCATTCACGAAGCGAATACGGTAATTTATCGCTCAAACAATGCAGGAAAAATGCACGCCTGCGGGCATGATGTGCATACTGCAAACCTGCTTGGTGTGGCAAAAATTTTAAGCACTTTAAGGAATGAATTGAACGGCACTTTCAAGTTTATCTTTCAGCCGAGCGAAGAAAAAATTCCAAGCGGTGCGCCTGCGATGATAGCCAAAGGAGTTTTGGGAAATCCTAAGCTCGATTATTTGTTGGGTTTACACGTTTCGCCCGAAATTGAAGTCGGTAAAATTGGTTTTCATGCAGGTAAGTTCATGGCTTCGAGCGATGAAATTTACATCACGGTAATTGGCAAGGGAGGTCATGCTGCACAGCTTCACAACACCATCAATCCGTTGTTTGGCGCATCGGCTGTGTTGCTTGAATTGCAAAAGGTAAGCGATGCCGAAAAGCCTGTGGTTTTAAACTTTGGAAATATTCAGGGATTGGGCGCAACAAACGTAATTCCCGATGAGGTGAAAATTGCGGGTACGTTGCGTTGTTTTGATGAAACGCTGCGCTTTGCATTACACAAGCAGATTGAACAAATCGCAACTAAAGCTGCTGCTGAATACGACTGTAAATGCGAGGTGGATATTTTGCAAGGCTACCCTGTGTTGGTGAATGATGCTGTTGTTACATCAAAAGCAAAAGCTGCCACCGCAGAAATACTTGGCGATGCTGCTGCCATTGATGTTTTGCAAAGAATGGGTTCCGAAGATTTTGCTTTTTATACGCATCATGTTCCTGCTTGTTTTTTCAGGTTGGGCGTGGGCAATGTTGCCAAAGGAATTACCTCTGCTATTCACACTTCAACATTTAATATTGATGAAGATGCTTTGAAATATTCTGTGGCTTCTATGAGTTGGATGGCGGTGAAGTTGAGCGGTTTTTAACCCACAGTTATCTTATACATTTCATCATAGTTCAGATACTTGTTGGCAAGCTGTAAAACATCCTGCGATGTAGTGTTTTGAACCTCTTTCAGCATATTGTGAATGTATGCTCCGTCATGGTCGTAGAGCAGCAAACCCTTCAAAGTATCGGAATAGCGCAACGCTCCGTCCACGCTGCGCAGGATTCTGCCGCTCATGTAGTTTTTCACGGTTGCCAATTCTTCGGCATCCACTTCTTCGGTGCGCATCAGTTCTATCTCATTGCGTATTTCATCCAAAGTTGCCTGACGAACTTCCGTGCCTACTTCGCTCGAAATATCAATAAACGCGCCATGCGGATAAGAAGCTATTGAAGAATGAATGCCGTAAGTGTAGCCTTTTTCTTCACGGATATTTGCCATCAGGCGCGAACCGAAATAGCCTCCAAAAATGGTGTTCATCACGGTGAATTTCACAAAGTCAGGATGCGTTTTGTTGATGGTGATGTTGCCTACCTGTAAAGCACTTTGCACACTGTTTTTTCGGTCTTCATGGAAAATAAAATCCGGTTTGGGTTCAGCGTTGAAAGCGGGAGAAGGCGTGTTATTTCCAAACCATTCTTTTGTGCCGAAAATATTATTGAGCGTTTTCAACAAACCGTTATCAAACTTTCCTGCGATGATTACAAAGGCATTTGCCGGATGAAAATTTTGCTTGTAAAAAGCGTTCAGATGGGTGGTGTTGATGGCATCAAATTGTTCCGTTTCCGTGATTCTGCCATAAGGATGTTTGTTGCCCCAGAGCGATTGGGAAAAATATCTGTTGGACAAAAAATCATTCTTCTCTAATTCAATCAACAAGCGTTGTTTGCGGTTGGTGCAGATGGTTTGCAATTCGTTTTCGGGGAAACTTGCCTGCGTGAAAATTTCAAACAAAACAGGCAGTTGAACCTCCAGATATTTTGTGAGGCAATACAGGCTTACACTCGCCAATTCATTGCCCGAAGATGTGTTGAAGTTAGAGCCGTAGAAATCAAAAAAATCGGCAAGTTCTTTACCTGTTTTAGATGCGGTGCCTTCGCGCAGCATTCGTGCAGTGAGGTCGGCAACCAAGTTTTGATTTTCGTACCATTTGCCCGCTTTAAAAACGAACTCGATTTTTACCACATCTTCTTCACCTGCATTAAGGGCGTAAACCTTTAATCCATTATCTAAAACCACAACTTCGACATTGGGCAGTTCCACAGTTTCTATGGTGTGGATGGCGGGCGCGGCAGTGCGGTTTAAATTATTATTGCTCATATTATTTTCTTAGGGCTGTAGTTTT
>CAZSEG010000021.1:12998-17742 GCA_964605875.1 uncultured Chitinophagaceae bacterium | reverse complement strand
TTCAAAAAACTATCCAACGCCAATATGTAGCTGTCTAATCCAAAGCCTGCAATCGTACCTTTGCAAACAGCCGAAATCAAAGAATGTTGCCGAAATTCTTCGCGGGCATAAATGTTGGAGATGTGGACTTCCACCACAGGAGTTTTTATTGCTGCAATCGCATCGCGAATGGCAACGGAAGTATGCGTGTAGCCGCCTGCATTCAAAATAATTCCATCAAAGCTAAAGCCTGTTTCCTGCAATTTATTCACCAGTTCGCCTTCCACATTGCTTTGATAGTAAGTGAGGTTTACCTCGCCATTGTAAATGTCTTTTATATCATCAAAAAACTCTTCAAAAGTGGTGGTTCCATAGATGTCTGTTTCGCGCTTGCCGAGCAGGTTAAGGTTGGGTCCGTTGATGATGATGATTTTCTTCATGCTTGAATTTATTGTACAATGCACAATTGCTTTGTGCTGCGCAAAACTAATCAGTTCGATTGAATTTACTTCTTTGCGCTTGTGAGTTGGCAACCATACATCAAAGGGTTTCTTAATTATTTGAAGTTAGAAAAGTCGCTGTCGGAAAATTCGACAGAGGCTTATCAGCGCGATGTATTGAAGCTGGAAAATTTCATGGCGCATGAATTTCCAAACATCGGCATGAAGGAAATTTCATTGAAAGAATTGCAGAGCTTTTTGAAGCAGTTAAATGAGCTTGGCTTTGATGCAAATTCCCAGTCGCGTATTGTGTCAGGTTTACGCGCGTTTTGGAAATATCTTTTGCTGGAAGATGAAGTGCAAACCAACCCTGCCGAATTGTTGCAACTGCCCAAACTCGCGCGTAAATTGCCCGACACACTTTCGGTGGATGAAACCATTGCGGTGATTGAAAGCCTTGATATGAGCCGACCTGACGGGCAGCGCAACCGTGCAATGCTGGAAGTTTTATACAGTTGCGGGTTGCGCGTGAGTGAATTTGTGAACTTGAAATTTTCAAATCTTTATCTGGAAGCGGGTTTTATAAAAGTGGTTGGCAAAGGCGATAAAGAGCGCATTGTGCCGATAGGTGCAGAGGCTTCAAAACAATTGAGCAATTATCTTGATTTTGTGCGCACGCAAATTTCAGTGAAGAAAGGCGAAGAAGACATTGTGTTTTTAAGCAAGTTCGGCAAAGGGCTTTCGCGTATAATGATATTCTACATCATAAAAGAACAAGCCGCAAAAGTGGGGATAGAAAAAATTATTTCTCCGCACACATTCCGTCATTCGTTTGCCACACATTTAATTGAAGGCGGTGCCGACCTGCGCACGGTGCAGGAAATGCTCGGTCATGCTTCTATCACCACCACTGAAATTTATACACACTTAGACCGTGAGTTTTTGCGCAGCACGATTATGCAGTTTCATCCGAGATATAAGTAGTAGGCAGTGAAATACAAGTAGGCAGTAGGCAGTGGTTCGACTACGCTCACCATGACAATAGGCAGTGTGCAACCGTCAATCTGCGTAATCCCAAAATCTGTGTAATCATTGCTTGCGTAAATCAATTCTTCAAAATCGCATCATATTTTGAAGCGTTGGAAGGGTCTATTTTGCGAAGCGTAATCACCGCCTGACTTTTTTCGCCTTGCGGTGCGCCCGAAAAAATATTCATCAGTTCATCGCTCTTTGCCTGCATGAACATATTCAGCAAAACATTATTCGGGTTATCACGCGCAATTTGTTCCAAGCTGCCGATGGCGACAGTGATATTGGCTCTTGCAATTTCGGGTTTTTCATAAAACATATCCATGCCCGAAAAGTGATATTTGTACAGCGCGTCCTTGAAGTTATCGTACTTACCGCCCATCAGATTATTTATCATCCAATATCGGTTTCTGATGCCGTCAAACGGTCGCCAGCCCTTGGCTTCGGGCGAATTGTTCGGTACATTGTTCATGATGTTTTCAGCTATGGTAAAATATTTTGCGCCACCGCCTTTTGCAAAACTTTCCGCATCCAACCCGATTATCATATAAGCATAAAAAGCAAGTATGGAAGAAAGATTCCCGTTGTAGGTATTGATATTAAATTCTAATGGTTGGTTCTGCACGTAAGTAAATAGCCAGTCTTTATCCTGAAAATTGATAAGCGTGGAACTGTAGCTGCTGTTGTAAACAGGGCGCGAAGAAGAAATTACCACCGAAGCAGAATACGCATCCTGTGAAGGCGAACTTTCAAGATTGATGAACACGCTGCAATCAATTCTTTCCTCCTGTGCATACACATCCTGTGTCCATGTGCGGGCATTCATAAAGTCGAAAATCTGCTGCTCCATAGTTTTAAAGATGGAAGCATCCACATTGGTGATACGCTGCCCGTTTACCGAAACCTTACACTTTAATTCCTGCGAAAAAGAAAGCGATGTAACCAGCGCAAGCGAAAATAAAATTGCAAACCTCAGACTCATTAGTTTTGAAAACTTTTGTGGTGTAAACATAGCAAAACAACGCAACACAGTTTTGGATATTGGATTTGGAAATGAACTTCTTAAATGCCCGATTCAAAAATCTAAACAACCTGTAAGCAGAACGTTGTATTATCGCACCTTCAATAAAAAAGTGGCTTGCCACACTAAACAACATATTTCAACGTTTCATTGCGGATGTTTTTGAGAATTTTTGCAGGGCTTATTTTTTCTTTCGTTGCTGTTTTTGTTTTTGCGCAGGAAACAGGAACCGTGAAAGGTAAAGTGCTGTTGGCTGATGGCAAGCCTGCTATTGTGAGTGTTGTTGTTGAAGAAAATCAACGCTTCTATTCTAATACGAACGACAAAGGAGAATACGAATTAAAAGTTCCTGCCAATAAGCTGATAACGCTTGTTTTTTCTTCCCTTAACACCGAAACCATCCGCGAAAAGCTTTCGGTAAAACCCAATGAAGTTTACACGCTGGATGCAGAAGTTACTTCCAAAGTAAAACAATTAGATGGCGTTGAAATTATTGACCGCACAAAACGACAAGAGGCAAGCACAACGGAAATAAATGTGAAGTCGCAATTGCTGCCAACGGTGAATGAAAGTATCGAGGCTTATCTTTCGGCACAGGCGTTGGGCGTGCAAAAAAGCAATGAGTTGAGCAGCACTTACAGTGTACGCGGTGGCAACTTTGACGAGAACTTAGTTTATGTAAACGACTTTGAAGTGTATCGCCCGTTTTTGATTCGCAGCGGGCAACAGGAAGGTTTGAGTTTTGCCAATCCCAACATGGTGCAAAACATCAAGTTTACATCAGGCGGATTTCAGGCGCGTTATGGCGATAAAATGAGTTCGGTGATGGATGTAACTTACAAACGTCCGAAGAAATTTGGCGGTTCTTTCAGCGCAAGTTTATTGGGTTTCAGCGGACATTTAGAAGGTGTGTTCGATAAAAAACAACGCTTCACTTTTATTGTTGGTGTGCGCCAAAGATTGAGCCAATACATTCTTAAAAGTCTTGAAACATCGGGGCAATACAGTCCGAATTTTTTGGATGTGCAGGGCTACTTTACTTTTCAGTGGAACGAAAAATGGAGTACGGAAATCATCACCCAATTTTCGCGCAATCGCTTTGATTTTAAACCCGTGCAACGCGAAACAACTTTTGGTTACATCACCGATGTGAAACGCCTTACGGTTTATTTTGAAGGGCAGGAAGCCGACCGCTACCAAACACTGATGAATGGTGTTGCGCTCAAATTCAAACCGAATGAAAATTTGAGTTTGAAGCTGTTGGGTTCGGCATATCTTAATAATGAAAAAGAAGCCTACGACATTTTGGGAGAGTATTATTTAAGTCAGGTAGAAAGTGATTTCAGCAAAGAAAGTTTTGGCGAAAATTTATACAGTTTGGGTGTTGGCGGTTTGCAGGGTTGGGCGCGAAATACTTTGCGCAGCGAAGTATATGTGGCGGCACATCGCGGCAGTTGGTTCAAGGGCAATCACAACCTGCAATGGGGCATTGATTACAAGCGCGAATACATTCAGGATAAAATAAGTGAGTGGGACAGATTAGATAGTGCAGGCTACTCGCTGCCTCCGTTTCCTTTTACTACCGATGGCGAAAATGTTTTGCTGAATACTGTTTTAAAATCAAGCACAGTTTTAAAATCCAATCGTTTCAGCGCATTTATTCAGGATACATGGAAGTTTGGCGACACCACAAAATACAGCTTTACTTATGGCTTGCGCTATTCCTACTGGGATTTGAATAAAGAGTTGCTTACAATTTCCCCGCGCGTGCAGTTTTCGGTGAAGCCCAAAAGCAAAGCAGACATTGTAATAAACGTTGCGGGAGGCTTGTATTATCAGCCGCCATTTTACCGCGAAATGCGCAACCTGAAAGGAGAAGTAAACACCAATCTTCGTTCGCAAAAATCTGCACAGGTAGTTGCAGGTTTCAACTATGCTTTCAAAGCATGGAAGCGCCCGTTTAGTTTTGTGGCAGAAGCATATTACAAGCATCTGTGGGATTTGGTTCCTTATGAATTTGATAATGTATTGATTCGCTATTACGGGCAAAATCAAGCCAAAGGTTACGCTGCGGGTATTGACTTTAGATTAAATGGCGAGCTTGCCGAAGGCGATGAATCGTGGATTAGCCTTAGCTTTTTGAAAACGGGTGAAGATATTATTGGCGATAAATACACGGCATATTACGACAGCACAGGAAAGGAAGTTCCCAACACGCGCACCTACCGCGATGTGATTGTGGATTCTGCAACTATAAACCCTGGTTACATTCCAC
>CAZSEG010000021.1:8098-12988 GCA_964605875.1 uncultured Chitinophagaceae bacterium | reverse complement strand
ACCAGTTGGTGAACTTTGCGCTGTTTTTTCAAGACCATATTCCCAAATTCAAATACATAAAAGTGAATCTGAGTTTATTGGTTGGTACAGGCTTGCCGTTTGGTCCGCCCGACAATAACCGCTATAAAGATGTATTGCGCGTGCCGCCTTACCGCAGGCTGGATATTGGCTTTTTGGGGCAGTTGTGGAGCAGCGACTGGGCTAAGAAAAAAACGGGCTTTGGCGTGATGCTGAAAAGCGTGTGGGTGTCACTGGAAATCTTCAATGTGCTGGGTATTTCAAACACCGTGTCCTACATTTGGGTGCGCGATGTCGCCAACAATCAATATGCCGTGCCGAACTACCTCACCAATCGCAGGGTGAACGGCAGGATAGTGGTTAACTTTTAGACGAAGTCCGTTATTTTAGATAAACACAATCATGGCGCGGCTTCCACTCCTATCTTTTTGGTCGCGCTTATCACTCTATGCCGTAGTCTGTATTACAACTCACAGTTGTGCTTTGTGGCACAAAGAGTTTCTTGCAGGAAAATCTTCTGCGAATAAGGAATTCACCTAAATCTATTGGGTATTTGTTTTATGAATTTCCATGCCATCTCCATGCCCTCCGAAAACCTTTTGATTCTGCCTCCTTGACAGTTAATGCAAAAAACTCTCCGTATTTTTTTTCGAGAATAGTTCTATCGTACATTTGGTCAAAAGGGAGATGGTAAATTTTTGCATTAGTCTGCTTGTTGATATGACATTTAATGATTGGATATCTCTGCAAGGAAATATTCTCGTTTATTTCAATACCTAAAGCATCTGCAAATTTTCTCGCTGTTTCCGAGAGTTTTGTAGAAGTATAGAAAACAGGTTTGATGTTTCCTTCCCTCAGTAAATCGGGAAACAGAGATGGATTATAATACATTTCTTGGTTTGCAATCAAATCAATATAATACTTTACTGTTGTCCCAAAAAGTTGATTTATATGCTTTTCATGAATTGTTTTATGACTTGACCAACACTTACATTGCACAATCTCAATTTTCCCATTCTGCTTGCAAATCAAATCTCTACCTAAATCTTCTAAACCTTCAGATATGCCGTAATAAGAAACCTCATAGCCTTTTTGTTCATACAGGTAACCTATGTATCTCTCGTAATCTCTACCAATTTGATACGGTGTCTTCCTTGAAGCTAAATATCTTTCAAGTGCTTTCTCATTTCGTTCAGAAATGCTTAGATTATCGTATTCTCCAGACGTTACAAATTTTTTAACTGGGTCATCTTCGGAAAGTTCTTTTTTATGCTCCTGAACTACTTGAATAAGTAAATCATCAATATTTTCATCGTTAAACTCTTTAAGAAATGGAAATAATGTTTCATAGTAATCCACTCTATATTTAGCAAGCAAGAGTTGTTGCGTCAGTATCTTTTTTTGTATGGCTATCTCTTTAATCTTATCTGCTGTAACATTCGAGGGATTTTTCTTTGTCCTAAGAAAATTTACAACATTAAGATCTTGTATATTTAGGTAGTCAGATATTGCATTTGCTAACCAAGGAAATGACTTTGTTTTTTCATTGATAATAACTGAAATATCGCTTTGAATTTTCTGAAGTTGACTTAACCTTACATTTGCCCTACTTTCCAAGTATTTTTCTTTTATAGAAAGTTCATTTAGTGATGTGCGAACTGATAAGAGCAAAGACTCAACTTCCTGTTTTCTTTTTTTAAATTCAACATTGAAACTATCAACCCTTATTAGGTTGTCTATAAGTTTCTGTTGTTCATTTGTTAAGTTCATTCACTTTGAATTTGTCAGAAATTGACGCTGATGAAAGATAATTATCTAACTTCAATTGGTTAGTATTAACGGTATTAGCTTTTATTGATTCAAACTCTTGAGAGTTAAGTTTAATTTCGGAAGTAAGCAGTCTTAGGTCTGAGTTGATTTCATTAAAGTTGGTGTTTCTAACCCTTGTTTTTAGATGTGAAAGTTTTTTTGAGTATGCAATTACAAACTTTATTTTCTGAATTAGCCTCTCTACCTTATTTGATAGATATGCACTAAATACATATAGAAATAATATAAAACCTATTATATAGAATATAATCATCTTTTCTTCCCCAATAATAACCAATCCCCCCTAAAACAAAAAAAAGATGTGAACCTCGCGCCTTTTGTATTCATTCGAGTATTCGTGGTTCACCTCCTTGGCTGTTAATCAATCCGTCAATCGTCAATCCTTAAATCCGTAAATCGTAAATTGCAACACCACCTTTAAAGCATTATTCTTGTACACATGCAAAAACATAAACTGAGTTTGTTGGGCGACACGATGGGTTTGTCGCCATTTCCTTTGCGCTTTAAACAGGCGATGGTTGCGCTTTTTGGCGAAGAAGATGTGCCGCCTTCAAAGTTTGGTTTATCGAGTTTAAAGCAGTTGTATCCAGGCATTTCACCCAAACTTTGGCGCGGAAAATTTCATATTCCGAATGCTGTTATTATCTCCAATCTTTTTAACCACACACAAACCCCAGTTGAAGAAGGCTGGTCGGTAAAAAAGACGCAAACGCTTGATTTCAGAGGGCGCGGGCTTACCTACAACAGCCACAACGGAACCGACTTTGCTATTCCGATTGGCTCAACCGTTTGCACTGCGGCAAGCGGAGAAGTTGTTGCGGTAATGTCGCAGTTTAATCGCGGAGGTTTGAAAGTTTTTATTGACCATGGCGAAGGCTTGATGACCTGCTATGCGCATCTTGCAAAGAGTTTGGTGCAGGTAGGCGATGTACTGCATCGCGGGCAGGCAATCGCTATTTCGGGTTACAGTGGTTTGGATGGTGCTGTTACATTTCCCTTCGGTATTCCGCATGTGCATTTTAATGTTTGGCTGAACGGAGAACCGATTGACCCTTTTCCGCACAACAATGAAGTCAGCCTTTGGCATAATGGTAATGCACCTGCTGCCACAACCAATAAAGAAGGTAATTTCATACCTTCTGTTTATAATGAACAAAAAGTTGCAGAAGCAATTACGCAATGCAAAACACTAAGCGCACGAACACGAATTGAAGCCGAGAAAGAATTAAAACACAAAGCCGCACACGTAATTATCGAAATGAATTATTATCCGACCCGTTTTGCCAAAAGAGTTCAGGTTTACGATAAAGTTTATCCGCGCACACCGCGCTTAGACCTTCCCTTTGAAGCCGAACATTTTCATCGCGTGGTTTTTCTTGATGACATTATTAAAATGGAAGGCAGCATACAACCGCAAAATGTTTCCTAAGCGAGACTGATTTTCTTTGAAGATGATAAACATTGTTCAATATTGCAGCTATGCAAATACAACATCAGCAACAAAACGGCAAAGGCAAATTCTTTATAGAAGAAAACGGAACGGAGCTTGCCTTTATGACTTACACCCTTGCAGGCGAAACAAAAATCATCATAGACCACACCGTAGTGCATGAAGGTAATGAAGGTAAGGGTTTGGGCAAGCAATTGGTAAATGCAGCCATAGAATTTGCAAGAGAAAATCACATCAAAATTGTGCCGTTGTGTTCGTTTGTAAAAGCGACATTTGATAAAACACCTTCATTCGGTGATGTGTTGTTTTGATTGTTTTTTCGTTCATGATTTTTGAAGAACTTTCTTGTTTTCGTAAGAAATATTTTTGCTTCCTGCTTTGTAAAACTCCGTTTCGGTTTCATAAAGTTGGCATCTCATTTTGAATCCCTTTTTTGTTTCATTCATTTGCAGGCAATATGAAATCTAAAAACACCAGCTATCCTAAAGATAAAATCAATGTGCTGTTGCTTGAAAATATAAGCGATGCAGCGGTTGAAGAAATCAAGAGCGAAGGCTACAACAGCATCAAAAAAATAAGTGGCGCACTCAGCGAATCCGAACTGATGAAGGCGGTGAAAGATGTGCATTTATTAGGCATTCGTTCAAAAACATTAGTTACCGAAAAGATGTTGGCTAAAGCAAATAAGCTGTTGGCAATCGGTTGTTATTGCATTGGTGTGAATCAGGTAAATATGACTGCCGCAACCAACAATGGCGTTGCCGTTTTTAATTCACCTTATTCTAACACCCGCTCTGTAGCCGAGTTAGTGATGGGATTAAGCATCATGCTGATTCGCAGGATTGCCGACAAAAACAAAGCCGCACACGAAGGTATCTGGCTGAAAGAAGCGAAGGGCAGTTTTGAATTGCGCGGCAAAACTTTGGGCATTGTCGGCTATGGTAATATCGGCTCGCAGGTAAGTGTGTTGGCGGAGGCTTTGGGCATGAATGTGTTGTTCTATGATGTGGAAAGTAAACTGCCGTTGGGCAATGCACAAAATGCAAGAACACTGAAAGAATTATTGAGTAAGTCGCACATTGTAACGCTACATATACCCAGTGGTAAAACAACGCGCAACCTGCTGAATGTTGAAGCCATCGCGCAAATGAGCAAGGGTTCAATTCTCATCAATCACAGCAGGGGCGATGTAGTAGATTTAAGTGCATTGGCGAAGGCTTTAAAAAGCGGACATTTGAGCGGTGCGGCAATTGATGTATTTCCCGAAGAGCCTGAAAAAAACGGTGCAAATTTCAGCAGCGAATTGCAGGGGCTTTCAAACGTAATTCTTACGCCACACATTGGCGGCAGCACCGAAGAGGCGCAGTTTAATATTGGCTTGGATGTTACTTCAAAACTGCTGAATTACTTAGAGCGCGGCATCACTACGGGTTCGCATTCCATTCCTCCGCTGAACCTTACACCACAGGCGCAATCGCATCGCCTGCTGCATATTCACCGCAACGTGCCGGGTGTGTTGGGCGAAATCAACTCCACGCTTTCAAAACATAAAATCAATATTTTAGGCCAATATCTAAAAACCAATGATGCTA
>CAZSEG010000021.1:0-8088 GCA_964605875.1 uncultured Chitinophagaceae bacterium | reverse complement strand
AAAGAGGTGAAAGAAACCATTAAGGTGCGGGCAATTTACTAAGAAACCGTTTAAAATTATCTGTTGCTTTTCGGCTACAATTCCTCTGCCGGATTCCAAAACACTTTTTCAAAATTCACCACCGAATCATTTTTCACTTCAATGCCTTCTGCTTCCAAAAGTTCCTGCATAAAAGTTGGCGAAGCAAAATGATTCCTGCCCGATAAAACACCTTTGCTGTTTACAACCCTTTGCGCAGGAACGGGCGGAATTTGCCCATGCGCTACATTCATTGCCCAGCCCACCATACGCGCACTTTTGCCCGTGCCGAGATACTTTGCAATTGCCCCATAAGAAGTAACGCGCCCTTTGGGAATCTGCCGCACCACATCATACACATTCTCAAAAAAAGAATAATCACCGCTTTTCTTCATGCTTCTGTTATTTTCGCGCTCCGAAGTTGAAAAACATAAAAGGAAAAACGGAAAAAGATTTGCGACCGCTACGCTATGCGACAATAAAGTCGAAAATCGAAAATCGAATTGTCGCATATCAAAACATATAAAAGTAAAAAGATGAACAACCTAAGCGAACAGGAAATTGTAAGAAGAGAAAAACTGAAAGAGTTTGAAAGATTGGGTATAGACCCGTATCCCGCAGAATTGTTTGAAGTAAATGTTACCTCCAAGCAAATACACGATACATTTAAAGCCGAAGAAGGCGCAGAAAAATGGAATGTTTCCATAGCGGGCAGAATCATGGCAATTCGTTTGATGGGTAAAGCCGCATTTGCAGTGCTGGAAGACCAGCAGGGCAGGATACAATTATATGTTTCAAAGAATGATTTGCAGCGCGGTGAGGATGCTGTTTTGTGGGATGAAGTGTTTAAAAAACTGTTAGACATTGGCGATTTTATTGGCGTGAAAGGTTTTGTATTCACCACCAAAACAGGCGAAACTTCTATTCATGTAACCGACTTTAAATTTCTTTCAAAAGCATTGCGCCCGCTGCCGGTTGTAAAAGAAAAAGACGGAGAAATTTACGATGCTTTTACCGACCCTGAGTTGCGCTATCGTCAGCGTTATGTGGATTTGGTAGTGAACGCGGGCGTGAAAGAAACATTCATCAAGCGCACCAAAATGATTCAAACCATCCGCGATTATCTGAATGCAAATGGCGCGTTGGAAGTGGATACGCCTGTGCTGCAAAACATTCCCGGTGGTGCGGCTGCGCGTCCGTTTATCACACATCACAATACGCTTGACATTCCTTTCTATTTGCGCATTGCCAACGAGTTGTATTTAAAAAGACTGATTGTTGGCGGCTTCGATTTTGTGTATGAATTCAGCCGCAATTTCCGCAATGAAGGAATGGACAGAACGCACAATCCCGAGTTCACCGTGTTGGAGTTTTACGTTGCTTACAAAGACTATTTCTGGATGATGGATTTCACCGAAACGTTGTTTGAAAAAATCGCTTTGGCATTGCATGGCACTACTGATGTGCAGGTAGGCGAAAACATTATTTCGTTCAAAGCTCCTTTTAAACGCATTGGAATTTTAGATGCCATTCAGGAAGCAACGGGCGAAGACATTAGTGCATTGGATGAAGCCAAACTTTTTGACTTGTGCAAAAAACACCGCATTGAAGTGGACGCAACTATGGGCAAAGGAAAATTAGTGGATGAACTGTTCAGCGAGTTGTGTGAAAAGAAATTTGTGCAACCAACATTCATTATTGATTATCCTGTGGAAATGAGTCCGCTGACTAAGAAGCACCGCAGCAAACTGGGCTTGGTAGAACGTTTTGAATTAATGATAAACGGCAAAGAACTTGCCAATGCTTATAGTGAATTAAACGACCCGATTGACCAACGCGCACGTTTTGAAGAGCAGGTAAAACTTATGGAGCGTGGCGATGATGAAGCCATGTTTATTGACCATGATTTCTTACGCGCTTTGGAATACGGTATGCCGCCAACATCAGGTATCGGCATTGGCATTGACAGGTTAGCAATGTTGATGACAAACCAAGCGAGTATTCAGGAGGTGTTGTTCTTTCCACAAATGAAACCTGAGCAAAGCGAAGGTTGAATTTATTCAAACAAAAAAGTAACAATTTAACTCATGCAATACCTTCAATACGAATTTTTCTCTTCATCCGAAGATGAGCAGCAATGGTTGATTGCCTTGCTTTCTGATTTGCCTTTTGAAGGATTTGAAGAAACAAATATTTCTGTTTTAGCATTCGTCAAAGCCGATGCAATTGACGATGGAGAAGTGCGCCTGACCTTAGATGCAAACAATTTATCGCATGTTCAATTTGCAGTGAATGTTATTGAGCAAAAAAACTGGAATGAAGAATGGGAAAAGAATTTTCCTCCTGTTGTAATTGCCGAAAGAGTTGGCATTCGCGCACCGTTTCATGAAGCATTGAATACCGAAATCGAACTCATCATTGAACCCAAAATGAGTTTTGGTACAGGGCATCACGCTACTACTTCATTGATGATTGAATTGATGCTGGGAATGGATTTGAAAAACAAATCTTTGTTGGATATGGGTTCGGGTACGGGAGTGCTGGCAATTCTTGCAAACAAACTTGGCGTAGAAGTTCCCGTTGCCATTGACCACGAAGAATGGGCTTATGAAAACGCCATAGAAAATGCGCAGCGCAACAGTGCAAATATTGATGCGCGGTTAAGTGCTGCTGCTGTTGCCATCGAAGAAAAGTTTGATGTGATATTGGCAAATATCAACCGTCATATTATTGTTGAAAATCTGCATCACTGGATGCCTTTATTAAATCCAAACGGAGAAATTTTGTTGAGCGGTTTTATTGAGCAAGATGTTCCAATCATTCGTGAGTTGTGCGCTTCCTTTTCATTAGAGGAAAAACAATTGCTGAAAAAAGGAGAATGGATTGCGATGCAATTTCAGCTACAATAAATCCACATACCAAAAACCTGTGTCGTAATTCGAGTTATTGCTGTGGCAATTATCATCATCAGTTTTAGGTTTTGAATAATTGCGATAAACCATTTCTCCTATTTTGAAATCAATCGGTTTTTTAAAAATTGGTGCGTCAAAAACAAAGGAGTGATATTCTCCGTTTTCACCGCAAGGGTCAATGTTTTCGGGCAACTCTTTCAGTAAATCATCGTCAATAAATCTGCCGCAAAACGATTTGTCTAAATACTTTTCGTTTACGCAAACCAACACTGCTTTAAATCCGTTATCAATGAACTCACGCATCAATTCTTTTGAATTGCGTTTCCACAATGGATAAATTCCCTGCAAACCTGCTGTGGCTAACTTGCTATCGCGATAGGCTTTCAAATCTTCCAAAAAAATATCTCCGAAAATTGAATGTGTGATGCCGTTTTGTTTTAAATCATTCATGGCATTTTGCATCGCTTCATCATACACACTCATGGAAGGCATTTCGGGCAACACAATTTTCTTTAGCGGCAAACCTATTGATGCAGCTTGCTTTTCGAGCAAAGATGAGCGAACACCGTGCATGGAAATTCTGTTGTTTGCGCCATTGATGGTTGTAAGCAAACATTGCACATTCACTTCTTTTTGCTTTAAAATTTCCCAAAGCGAAAGCGAAGAATCTTTTCCTCCGCTCCAGTTCATTACTGCCTTTTTCATAGCATCATTTTCTTTGCAAACCAATTACATATATTCGCACATCAAAAAATAAAAATCCATGAATATTCGCGTTTCTTTCGTTGCCTTTGCAATTGCAGGCTCTTTGTTGATTTCCTGCAACACAAAATCACCGTCCGCAAGCAATGAAGCATTTGAAAAACAATTGCAGGAAACGTTTGCGAATGCAAAAGATGGCGACATCATTGAACTGCCTGAAGGCACATTCTCTTTTGCCCGTCCTTTAGTTTTAGATGGTTTGAAAAACATCACCGTTCGCGGTAAAGGAAAAGACAAAACAATTCTAAGTTTCAAAGGACAAAAAGATGGCGCAGAGGGCTTGCGCGTTACTGCCGATGGAGTTGTTTTAGAAGACTTCACCATCTTGGATGCAAAAGGCGATTGCATAAAAGTACAGGATGCAAACGGAGTTATTTTCCGCAATTTGAAAGTGGGCTGGACACCGCTTCATTCCACACAAAACGGCTCGTATGGCATTTACCCTGTGGGCTGCACAAACGTGTTGATTGACAACTGCGAAATATTCAACAGCAGCGATGCGGGCGCGTATGTGGGGCAATCGAAAAACATTATTGTAAAGAACTGCCACGTACATGATAATGTTGCGGGCATTGAAATCGAAAACTGCATTGATGCTGATGTGTTTGATAATTTATGCGAAAACAATACAGGAGGAATTTTGGTTTTTGATTTGCCTGAATTGCCCGTGAAGAATGGCAGCCGTTGTCGCATTTTTAATAATAAAGTCATCAATAACAATGTAAATAATTTTGGTGTGAAAGGTACAGTTGTTGCGGAGATTCCGGCAGGAACGGGCGTGATTGTTATGGCAACAAACGACTGCCATGTTTACAACAACGAGATTAAAGGACACAGCACTTTAAGCGCGTCAATTGTTTCTTACACTTCGTTGCAAAAGCCTTACAAAGATAGTTTGTATGACCCGTTTCCGGGCGGCATCAGCTTTCATGACAATGTGATTGAGCGCGGCACGGGAAAGCCTGACGGCAGTGTTGCTTTCGGGCAGTTGTTCACCGCAATGTTTGGCGATAAAGTTCCCGAAATTGTTTACGATGGTTCTGTAAATCCAAAGTATCTGGACTCTTACGGAAAAGTAAAAGCCGAATATCTGATTTGTGTTCGCAACAATGGCAATGTGGAATTTGTAAATCTTGACCTTGCCAACAAAGGCAAGAACTTGAGCAAAGACGCTTCTAAAGTAAACTGCACTTTGCAAGGTTTGAATGAAGTGAAATTAGCTTTGCGTTAAGCCGCCTAAATACTTGCAACAAAACCTTTGGTTACACTTACTGTTTTGTCTATTTCTTTTGATGTAATTGCATTGGAAATAAACCATGTTTCAAAAGGCGATGGAGGTAAGTAGATTCCGTTGCTTAAACAGTAGTGAAAATACTTTTTGAATAATTCGTTATTGGCTTTTGTCGCGCTTTCAAAATCAATAACAGGCTGCTCGCTGAAATGTATGCTTATCATGCTGCCAACACGATTGATTTGCGTTGGAATATCTTTTTGTGCAAATACTTCTTTCAATTCTGTTTCGAGTGTTTGAGTAGTTACATTTATGTGATTGTAAATCGCGTTGTTATGATTCAAAATATTAAGTGTAGCAAAGCCTGCACGCATGGCAATCGGGTTGCCGCTTAACGTTCCTGCCTGATATACTTTGCCGATTGGCGCAACATTTTCCATCAGATATTTCTTTCCTCCATAAGCGCCCACAGGCATTCCACCGCCAATGATTTTTCCATAGCAAACTAAGTCCGCATCAACTCCGCAAACTTCCTGCGCACCTCCTTTTGCCAAGCGAAAACCTGTCATCACTTCATCAAAAATCAATACAATATTTTCCTGATTGCAGATGTTGCGCAAGCCCTGCAAAAAATCTTTTTGTGGAGGAATACAACCCATGTTTCCCGCCACAGGTTCTAAAATGATGGCTGCAATTTCTCCTTTGTTATTTTCAACTAAATCATTTACGGCTGGTAAATTATTGTATGGTGCGATAAGCGTATCTTCTGCGCAACCTTGTGTAACACCCGCTACATTTTGTATGCCAAGTGTTGCTACGCCACTTCCTGCTTTTACCAAAAAAGAATCTGCGTGTCCGTGATAATTTCCTTCAAACTTTATGAATTTGTTTTTGCCGGTGTAGCCACGCGCCACGCGCAGCGCACTCATGCAAGCCTCGGTTCCGCTATTCACCATGCGTATCAAATCTACATTGGGACACATCGCTTTAATCAGCTTTGCAACTTCGATTTCTAAGGTTGTTGGCGCACCAAAACTCAATGAGTGCTGTAATTGCTTTTGCACTTCACTGATTACTTCTTCATGAGCATGACCAAGTATCATTGGTCCCCACGAATTGATATAATCTATGTAGCTGTTTCCTGCTTCGTCAAATAAATATGCACCCTTTGCAGACTTGATAAATACAGGCGTTCCGCCAACACTATTAAAGGCACGCACAGGCGAATTTACACCTCCGGGAATATGTTTTTTTGCTTCAAGAAAAAGTTGTTCGTTGTTCACTATTTATGATTTGAAGATTAGATGATTTGAAAATTTGAAGATAAAACAGCCGATTCTTAACGCTTGATTCTTGGTTCTAAAATCTTCAAAATCTAATCTTCAAACAAGCTGCCACGCATGGCAGGCGGTGTTTTGCCGAGATGTTTGTATGCGATTTCTGTTGCTTCTCTGCCGCGTGGTGTGCGCTTCAAAAAACCTTCTTTTATCAGGAACGGTTCATAGACTTCCTCTATCGTTCCCGGCTCTTCACCCACTGCGGTGGCAATGGTTGTGATGCCCACAGGACCACCCTTAAATTTATCAATAATGGCAGAAAGAATGCGATTGTCCATTTCGTCTAAACCATATTGGTCAACATTCAATGCTTCGAGCGAAAACTTGGCAATATCAAGCGTAATATCTCCTTTGCCTTTTACCTGCGCAAAATCGCGGACACGCCTTAATAAAAGATTGGCAATTCTTGGAGTGCCGCGACTTCTGCGGGCAATTTCGAGAGCCGCTTTAGGGTCTATTTCCACTTTTAAAATTTCGGCAGAGCGCATCAATATTTTTTGGAGAACTTCCGCATCATAATATTCTAAACGGCACGTGATGCCAAAGCGCGAACGCAACGGAGAAGTAAGCAAACCGCTTCGGGTGGTTGCGCCAACCAAAGTGAACGGATTGAGATTGATTTGCACAGTGCGGGCATTGGGTCCCGAATCAATCATGATGTCAATTTTGTAGTCTTCCATTGCGCTGTAGAGGTATTCCTCCACCACCACGCCAAGCCTGTGAATTTCATCAATAAACAGCACATCGTTTGCCTCAAGATTAGTCAGCAATCCGGCAAGGTCGCCCGGCTTTTCCAGCACGGGTCCCGAAGTAACTTTGATACCTACGCCCATTTCGTTTGCTATGATGTGCGACAAAGTAGTTTTACCCAAACCCGGAGGACCATGCAGCAACACGTGGTCGAGTGCTTCATCGCGCATTTTTGCCGCACCGATAAACACAAAGAGGTTTTCGATAATCTGCGGTTGTCCCGTAAACTCTGCAATTTGCTTGGGGCGCAACACGCGCTCTACCTCTTGCTCTCCGGGTGAGAAACTTTTGTCCGGCTCTAAATTTGGATTCATCTGATGTTTGTAAACGCAACAAACCTAAGAATCTGTTTAGATTTATTGTTATGCCGCGAATACACTGCTTATTTAAAACAATTCTTTTACCTCCCATTTCGCAACTTTTCTTACCTGCCGTTCTTTTTCACACTTCGCTTTCGATTTAGAAACTATTTTCGCGCAGCGCAAAAAATCAGCAATGTTTTCGGGAGAATTGATTTACAGATTTACAGATTTACGGAATTACAGATTGAAGAGCCGCATCTCATATCTCATATCTCGCATCTCATGTCTTTTCATAATTCTTCTTTCTTTTTCTATTTCATCCAACGCACAAAAAGCCGAGCAGAAATTTACGCTTTCGGGCTACATGAAAGATTCTACCAATGGCGAAACCATGCTGGGGGCAACGATATATGTTGTTGAATTGGGCAAAGGCGCAGCCAGCAACGAATACGGCTTTTACAGCATCACGCTTCCTGCGGGTTCTTACACGCTTAAAGTGGCGTATCTCGGCTACAAAGCGCAGGTGCATCAGGTGATAATGGATAAGGATGTGCGGAAAAATTTTGCCCTTTCGCCCAACGCAATTGTTACCGAAGAAATAGTGATAAATGCCGAGCGCAAAGCCAATGTGGAAAGCACGCAAATGGGCAGACAGGAGATTAAAATTGAGCAGGCAAAAGCCATCCCTGCGCTGATGGGTGAAATAGATATTTTGAAAACGCTGCAACTGCTGCCGGGCATTGCGGGAGCGGGCGAAGGCAACAGCGGCTTTTATG
>CAZSEG010000020.1:0-30475 GCA_964605875.1 uncultured Chitinophagaceae bacterium | reverse complement strand
GCCAACAACAGCGGTGGCAATGACAACTGCCACGGGAGTATGCAGGGCAAAAATAAATGCAATCAGCAATGCAAAGCGCAGGTATTCTAACGGCACTGTCCAGCGTTTAAGTTCAAACATGCCGCCCATGCTTACCACCGTAAGCACCACCAAGCCGATAGCCGAAAATTTCAACAGCAGGTTTTGGTCAAATGGCGGTTTTGTTTCGGTAAAAAGAAATGCCGAAGTACCCACAATCAGCAGTACATATTGAAAGAAAACATAGTAGCTCAAGCCCGCAGAAATGGTGGTGTTATATTTTTGAAACTCCTGCGTGGTGATTTCTTTGTAAGGTTGTGTACCGCCCAATTCGGCAGGCTTCCAGCCTGGTTGCAGCAACAGCATTTTCAGCTTGTCTTTCCAAGAACTTACGCTTGCCACATCTTTAAATAAATCAATCCAGTACTCAAAATTCAGCCACAGCGGATTCCAGCTTCGCGGCTGCGAAGTGATGCCATACACTACCTCTTCTTCCTCTTCCTGAAAAGTGCCGAACATCCTGTCGTAAATAATAAAAGTGCCTCCGTGATTTCTGTCAATATATTTTGGATTCACCCCGTGATGCACCCGATGATGTGAAGGCGTGTTGAAAATATATTCGATGGCGGGGTGCATTTTGCCAATCAATCGCGTGTGAATCCAAAACTGGTAAAGCGTGTTGATAGAAGCCACCGCCAAAAACATTTTCGGTTCAAAACCTATAAACGCAAGCGGCAGATAAAACACCCACGAAAAAGCCCCCTGAAACCAAGCCTGCCGCAAAGCCACCGTCAGGTTATACTCTTCGCTTTGATGATGCACCACGTGGCTGCCCCACAGCACACTCACCTCGTGCGCAAGCCTGTGAAACCAATAGTAAAAAAAATCAACCGCCACCCACAGCAGCAGCCACATCCACCAGTCGGTAGGTATTGTACCTTTCCAAGGAGAATAATTATAGATAAAATAATAGCCGCCAACCGTCAATGCTTTAATCAAAAGCCCCGATACCTGCGAGCCAACCCCGCAGCTCAAATTAGTAATAGCATCGTTGAACCGATAGTAGGGCAGGTGACGTACTTTGCTAATCAGCACCTCAATACCAATCAGCAAAAAGAACATCGGAATAGAAAGAATAATCAAACTCATTTGAATCAGGTATTAATGAGGCAATATTCATTGTTGGCTTAAATCAAAATTCAATTTTAAAAAGATTATGCGGCATTGCAATCTCAGATGTGGATTCTATTTTTTGCCCATGAAAAATAACAGTATGATATTCGCCACCCGCTTTAATCATGGATATTCAATTGATTTTGTTGATAGCCTCAGGCGCAATGGCATTTGTGTATTGCGCGATGGTGTTGTACTTTTTAATCGGCTGGTTAAGTGCAAAAAAGTTTACTGCATCTGAAAACAAAACTGTCTTTCAAAAATCAGTTACCATCATCATTCCCGCCCGCAACGAAGAAAAAAATATTGCTGCCTGCTTAGAAAGTTTATTCAAACAAGACTACCCCAAGCATTTGTATGAAATCATTGTAGTGGACGATTACAGCACCGATGACACCCGCAAAATCACCCGCGAAACATCTTTCCCTGCCCTGCGCTTGTTCGACCTGCAACAATACCTTGGCAACCGTGGCGAAAAGAAACCCAACAAAAAAGAAGCGCTTTCTATCGGTATAAAAAATGCACAGGGTGACTTGATTGTTACCACCGATGGCGACACCGTAAGAGGCGAAAAATGGCTGAGCACATTGGTGCGTTTTTACGAGCAGAACCAATACAAATTAGTTACTGCACCTGTGGTTGTAAATCCTGCATACACTCCGCTGCAAATGTTGCAGCAAGCCGATGTAATCAGTTTGATGGGCATTACTGGCGCAACCATCCACTTCAAAAGCCCGACTATGTGCAGCGGTGCAAACCTGCTGTATGCAAAAGAAACTTTCCATGAGTTGGAGGGCTTTAAAGGAAACAACGATGTACCTTCGGGTGATGATATTTTCCTGATGCAAAAGGTGCATGCAAAATACCCCGATGGAATAGGCTTTGTAAAAAGTTTTGATGCCACGGTGTTTACCCGTGCCGAAAGCGGATTGTTCAGTTTCATTTCGCAAAGAATCCGTTGGGCGGGCAAAAGCACGGGCTATGCTACCTGGTGGGTAAAGCTGATGTTGCTGTATGCTTACCTGTTCAACGCAGCTACTTTAGGCATGGCGATTTGGTGCGGTATCAACTTTGCTTATTCACTGAATATAGAAACACTTTTCCCTGCATTCATATTGCTTGGCGCAAAGCTGCTTATTGATTTGCTGTTCAACATCCCGCTGCTGTTCTTCTTCAAAAAATGGTGGCTGATTTTTGTGTTTCCAATCATAGAGTTGCTGCATATACTCTATATTCTTTTCGTTGGCTTGCTTTCATTAAGCGGCAGATACAGATGGAGAGGAAGGAGGGTTTCTTAGGTTCTACCTCTCCTCAACCACACCAACCCCCAATGCCTCCGTGCCGCTTCCGTTCAAAAAACCTTTGGCATAAAGCGTGTAAGTTTTTCCTGCTTCCAACACAACGTTACTGGCTAATGGAATATCGGTAGTGATAGTACTTTCTTCGGTTTGCGCCACAAATGAATACGAGCCCGCATCCACCGAAATAAAATCGGCATACCCCTGATTGGCAAAGGTGAACGCCCTGTCATCAAACAACACACTGCCGTTGGCAAACAATTTAAAAGGCTCCAAGTCGGGTACTAAATGCAGAAAGCGAAACTGCGCTTTTCCTGCATCGGGCGAGCCGTGCGCATCGCTCAAAATCAAACGGTTGATAGCGCCAAAAGAATCTACCAAATAAATTGCATTATATGCATCGGTTGCAAAATCTGCGCTGCCGATTCTTTTCACAACCTCCTCGCCCTTCTTCACCTGAAAAGCAAGGTTGCTTCTGTCAAGATTGATGTAATCCGAAACATCATTGTAATTGAAATTGCCCAACAACTCCCTACCATTATTAAATACCTTCAAGGCAGGCGCATCGGGCGAAGCCTGCACAAACTTCACATTGGTAGCACCATATTCTTTGTTACAAGAACCTGCAAAAACCATCAAGCCACCTATCAATACAAAAACCGAAAAACGAATCATCTTAATTTTGTTGGTGAAGCAAATAAAACCCAAACTGTGCAATAGAAAAATTCCATTGTATAGTCTTTGGTAAAATCAACTCAATTTGCTTGTAATGAAGCCTTCTAACCTTTGAAATAACTTTATTAAACCACATAGAAACATAGTGTATTGCCCGCCTGAAAAGGCGGAGCTATGTTTTTCTTAAACATAGTTTTGCAAGCAAAATCACATAAACACCTTACTATTCTATGTTGCTATGTGGTTTAAAATTTCATTTGGTTATATCATTTAGAATGTTTGAACAAGCCACGTAAACAACAAAGCCGATAAGTTCTTCAACTCATCGGCTTTGATAATTACTAAATGCTGTTTATTAATGAGATGCAAGGTAACTCGCCACACCATCATGCGTTGCTTTCATGCTTTCTTTGCCTTCGCTCCAGTTCGCAGGGCAAACTTCGCCATGCTTTTCAAAGTAGTTCAATGCATCCACCACCCGCAAAGCCTCGTCAATATTTCTTCCCAAAGGCAAGTCGTTTACCAATTGATGACGAACCGTTCCCTCTTTATCAATCAGGAACAAACCACGGTAAGCCACCAACTCGGCAGTTGCCTGCAATTGTTCGTTTTCATCATAAAAATAAGAGCCGTTCAACACATCATAGTTGGTAGAAATTGTTTTACTCGTGTCAGCAACAATCGGGTAAGTAACACCGCCAATGCCGCCTTTTTCTTTCGGCAATTGCAGCCAACCCCAGTGACTTTGCTCGGTGTCTGTGGATACAGCTACCACCGCAGTGTCGCGCTTTTCAAAGTCAGCAAGTTTTGCCTGAAATGCGTGTAACTCTGTCGGACAAACAAAAGTGAAGTCCTTAGGGTAGAAAAACAGCACTACATTTTTCTTTCCCAAATATTGATCAAGAGAAAAATTATCTATGATTTCTTCTCCGTTAATTACAGCAGCCGCTTTGAACGAGGGCGCTTTTTTACCTACTAATACAGCCATGATTATGTTTTGTTTTTATTTAAAAATGAACTGCGAATGTATGCACTTATCAAAAGGAATCAACGTATAATTTGTGTTAAGGTTTACGGATATAAAATAATTGCCAACTTCGGCACCAATTTCCATGAAGATATATTTTGCATCAGACCTTCATTTAGGCACACCGACAAAAGAAGCCAGCCGCCAACGCGAATTACTTTTTGTGCAGTGGTTGGATACTGTTTCAAAAGATGCAGCGGAGATTTTTTTGGTAGGCGATGTGTTCGATTTCTGGCACGAATACAACACCGTTGTGCCGAAAGGTTTTGTGCGTCTGCAAGGCAAAATTGCCGAACTGTGCGACAAGGGAATCAAAGTACATATTTTTACAGGCAACCACGATTTGTGGATGCACGGCTACCTGCACGAAGAACTGGGCGCGGAGGTTTATTATGAGCCTGTTGTGCGCGAATGGAACGGCAGGCAATTTTTAATCGGACATGGCGATGGTTTGGGTCCTGGCGACAAAGGCTACAAAAGAATGAAGAAACTATTCACCAATCCTTTGGCGCGCTGGGCTTTCAAATGGCTGCATCCTGATGTTGGCGTAAAAATCGCGCAGTATTTTTCAAAGCAAAGTCGCTATGGTAATGGCAGTGATGCCTTAGAAGAATTTAAAGGTGAAGAGCGCGAATGGTTGGTGCAATACTGCCGCAAAAAGTTACAGCAAAAACATTTTGACTATTTCATTTTCGGACACCGCCACCTGCCACTAAGTATTGAAGTTGGCGAAAAAAGCACCTATATCAATCTTGGCGATTGGTTATACTATAATAGCTATGCCGTATTTGACGGAGAAAAAACTGAATTGAAAGTGTTTGGTAAGTAAATACGCTATGATGTACTTTGCTTTGTAGTTAAATTGCATTTACCTCAAACACTTTGAGCAACCACCCATGCAGTTGTCCATGCCGCTTGAAAATTAAATCCTCCCGTTATCGCATCAATATTTAACACCTCCCCCGCAAAATACAGATTCGGTGCTTTCTTTGATTGCATGGTTTTAAAATCTACTTCTTTCAATGTAACACCTCCCGCAGCTACATTGTTGGTACAGATTTTCCAATACCGTTTAGACTTTAATGTTAGTCTGTTTTTTGTCATGCTGACGAAGGAAGCATCTAAATCCTCGCTCTGCCAATATGCTTCCTTCGTCAGTATATTTCATGTCTAAATGGTATAAACCTCTTTGAAACGTTTTTGTGGCTTTTATTTTTCATTCAAACTCACCCACAAACCTGTATAAATTGAAATTGGTTTTGGCGATTTCGGCAGCAAGCTTTTCGCGCATGGCAGCTACATCAAAATCTTGCATTCTGCGCTTCTGAATGATGCGCAAAACCTTTTCGCCTAATAAGTATAGTCTGCGCGTATTGCTTTTTTCGGTAAGCGTTTGGTTAAAAGTTTCAATCAATTCATCCACGCCTTTTGCTTCTACGGCAATGGTTTTGATTACAGGAATTTCTTCACGCCCTGCAATGTGCAACTGATGCTGCAATGCACTCACAATAGCATCTGCATCGCTTCTATCAGATTTATTGATGGCAAACACATCGGCAATTTCCATCAAGCCCGCTTTCATCGCCTGAATGCTGTCGCCCGCTTCGGGCACAAGCACAACCACAGTAGTATCGGCAAGCCCCGCAATTTCCACTTCGCTTTGCCCAACGCCTACAGTTTCGATAAAAATAAAATCGAAAGGATAGCTTTTCATCACCTCCAGCACTTCGATGATGGTATCGCTCAATCCGCCCAGCGAGCCGCGCGTAGCCAGCGAACGGATAAACAGATTGGGATTGTTGAAATGCGCGCTCATGCGCAGCCTGTCGCCAAGAATCGCGCCAAAGTTGAAAGGAGACGAAGGGTCAATGAGTAACAAGCCTATTTTTTTGCCTTCGCCCAATAATTTACCAATTACTGCGTTTAACAGCGTGCTTTTGCCCGCACCGGGAGGACCCGTGAAACCAATCACAGGAATGTTTTTCGGTTGCAGTGTACTAAGCAGTTTTTCAAAATCCTGTGCTGCATTTTCTACAATAGAAATATTGCGTGCAAGACTTTTAAAATCAGTAATGGAAGAAACATTCACTTTTGCAGCGTTTGAATTGCTAATGTAAAATGATATTGAGCAGACTGCGCGAAACTTATTGGCAACCTTTCCACACACTTGCGTTGCGTGTGTTGCTGCTGTCGTGTGCAATGTTGTTTACAGGTTTTGTGTGTTCGCGGGCATTAGCGAGCATCGGCATGATTGGCATTGTAATTGCTGCGCTGCTGAACATTAAAAATTGCTCATCAAAAATATTTTTTGAAAGAAAGGAATTGTTGCTGCTAACGCTGCTGTTTTGGGGCGTTTTTGTATCGGGCTTGTGGAGCGATGACAAAAATTTCTGGATGAATTTTACCCGTATTCATCTGCCGTATCTTTTTCTGCCGCTTGCGTTTGGAGCATTGCCAAAATTGGATTTGAAACAACTGAAAGCTATTGCGCTGCTGTATGTTTTTGTGATGTGTGTAAGTGGTGTTTTTGTACTTGCAAGATATTTTTTGCATTATGAACAAATAAATGAATCTATCTTTTCGGGAGGAGTGATTCCTATGCCTTACAACCATATTCGCTATTCGCTGATGTTGGTTTTTGCGTTTTGTGTTGCGTTGTATTTAAGGAGTTACGAGTTGCGAGTTGCGGGTCGCGAGCGAGTTGAATTGCATAACGCACTGCTCACTTTCTCTGCAATTTTTATTTTTATTCTTCTTCACATCCTGAGTGTTCGCAGTGGTTTATTTGCGTTGTATATTGCCATTATTATGATGCTTGCAACATGGATTATTCGTGAGCGAAAATGGATGCGGGCATTGCTGCTTTTATTGGTAATAACAGTTTTTTCGGCAGTTGCATTCAATACTATTCCAAGTTTGAAAAATCGTATTCAATACATGAAGTATGACATCATAAACTATAAACACAATCAGCCGATTGATGCTTCGGACGGGATGCGTTTTCGCTCGTGGAAAGGCGCGTGGGAAGTTTCAAAAAAATCGCCATTGCTTGGCGTTGGTTATGGTGATTTGCAAAATGAAATGAGTGCGTATTACAATGAAAATTTCCCTGTGCTTGAATTGCACCAACATAAACTTCCGCACAATCAATTTTTGTGGTGGTTGGTTAGCACAGGTTGGATTGGTGTGATTGTATTTTCATCTGTTATTTTATTTCCTTTTATTAAATATTTCACCACAAAATTTTGGCTGTGGCATTGCTTCTTTGCAATAATTTTTTCCTCATTTATCTGGGAGGCAACACTCGAAGAACAAATGGGGACGGGCTTTTTTTCGATATGGCTTTTATTGCTGATGCAAATTGATTTAAAGCGGAATGAAAATAGTATATGATAAATATAAACACACCCCCTACCCCTCTCAAGAGGGGAAAAACAGCCGCTAAAGAGCAGTACAACAAAATACAAACATTCAATTTATTTTTAGTCGGACTACAATACAAGACATGAATAAACTTTCGGCAGTAATTATTGCATATAATGAAGCAAAGCATATTGAAAGATGCCTGCAATCTTTGTTGCCTGTTGCCGATGAAATTTTAGTTGTAATCAATAACAATACAACCGATAACACAGCAGCGATTTGTGAGCGGTATAAAGCAAAAATAATTTTCAAAAATTTTGAAGGCTACGGACTGCAAAAGCATTATGCGGCAAGCAATGCAGCACACGATTTAATTCTTTCTATTGATGCGGATGAAGCAATTGATGAAAAACTTGCAGAAGAATTAAATCAAATAAAAAACAATTTAACTGCCGATGCTTACACCATAAACATTGTAAATTTTTATTGCGGAAAATGGATGCGTTTTGGAGGAATAAATTCAACAAAACGATTGCGCATTTTTAATAGAAAAAAAGGCAACTGGAATAATGCAAAAGTGCATGAACAAATTGTGCTGATGCCCGATTCAAAAATAATTCATTTGGCAGGTGCAATAAAACATATTGCTTTTGAAAGCAAGGAAGAACACATCAATAAATTAGCGAATTATACTTTGCTAAGTGCCGCTTCGCTTTCACAAAAATCAATGGTGCATTTAGTGTTGAAATTACTGATTAGTTCTCCATTAAAGTTTATTGTTTCTTACTTTATTAAATTAGGATTTTTAGAGGGCAGGCAAGGTTTTCAGTTTGCGTATCTCAAAAGTTACGAAACATGGATGAAGTATTTTAATGCGATAAAAACGAAGCAAAATTCCTGACCGATTTTTACAAACTCTTTTCTCCCACTACATAATCGGGTCTTCCTTTCGACTGGATAAAAATCTTGCCGATGTATTCGCCTAAAATGCCAATCATCAATAATTGCAAGCCGCCCAAAAACAACATGCTTACCAACAGCGATGCCCAACCGGTCACGGCTCTGTCGGTAAAAAAGAAAATGTAAACAGCATACATGGCATAGCAAAATGCAAGGAATGAAATGAATGCGCCAATAACCGCAGAAACGCGCAAAGGCTTTATCGAAAAAGACGTAATGCCATTTAGCGCTAAAGCAAAAAGTTTGCTCCATGAATATTGTGCCGTGCCGGAAAATCTCTCGGACGGAGTGTAAGTAACAACTGATTTTTTAAAGCCAACCCACTCCACATAACCGCGCAAAAACAAATCAGACTCCGGTGTTTTGTTGATTACATCCAAAACTTTTTTATCCAGCAATCTGAAGTCTGCTGCACCATGTTCGATGTTTACATCAGAAATAAAATTTATTGCCTTGTAAAACAGGAAAGTGAAAAAACGCTTTGGCAACGAAAGATTTTTGTTCAATACTTTTTGTGTAACCACTACATCACTGCCGCTTTTCCATGCCTCAATCAATTGCGATAAAACAACAGGCGGATGTTGCAAGTCTGCATCCATAGAAATTATTGCATCGCCCGTTGCAAAACTCAAACCACAACGCAACGCTTTTTGATGCCCGAAATTGCGCGACAGCGAAACATACTGAATGCGACTGTCGGCTTGATTTAATTGTTTTAAAACTGATAGAGAATTGTCTTTGCTGCCATCATTCACAACAATTATTTCATAATCGAAAGCACTTAATACTTTAGAAAGTTCAGCCACTAAAACGGGCAGATTTTCAGCCTCATTGTAAGCAGGCACTACAATTGAAATACGTGGATTCATTTTACAGCAAACCAAGTTTAAAAGATTCAGAAAAGCAACATCGCAGGCTTTCTTAGTTTTGGCAGGTGATAAACCGAATCAATTTTCTATTGACCGCATTACTGATAACCGCTTTTACATTGCTGTGGTTGGGTTATCAATTCGGGCACAACGACCAAGTGGACACCTTGCCGTATATTTTGTTTCTGCAAGACAAAACACTTTTTCAAAATGATTTATTCATGCAAAGTCTTGTTGCGCATGAACCCAACGAACGCAGCGCATTTGTGTATTTCATGCTGCCGTTTGCAAATTGTTTGGAAAGCGCAACGCTTGTTTTTCACGTGCTGTTTTTGTTTTTGTTGATAGCAGCATTGTTGCGGATTGCCCGATTGTATATCAGTAACCGATTGCTTGCCGCCATTGTAGTTTTGATTACATTAAACTTTGGCTACATGATTACGCTTGGCGGTGTTGATTTGCACTACAATACATTTCAGGGTGGAAATATTGCAATCGCAATTTGCGCATGGGCAATTTTCTTTTTCTTAACTAAAAGATACAAACGCACAGCAATTCTTTTGGCTGCGGCTTCGCCTTTTCAAATACTTGTCGGCTTAGATACTTTTCTGTTGCTGAGTGCCGTGTTGTTTTTTGATTTAATCATTCAGCCGTCAATAAAAACCGCAGCCGTAAAAAGATTTTTCCGATTTACAGCAATTTATATCTGCACGGCAGGCGTTTATTTTTTCATGGTAATTCTTAAAAAGCAACAAGCCGATTGCGATTTAAGCAATAAAGAATTTTTCGATTTAATTTTTGATTTCCGAAACGCACATCACTTTTTAATAGCGCATTTTCCGGTAAAGAAGTCTTTGCTTTTTGCAGTGCTTTGCACAGTGGGTTTAGTCGCGGCTTACAGAATAAATAAGATACTTTTTAAAATTCTGATGATTGGCATTTCATTGGTTTTTGCTTATGCAATTGTTACCGAAATCACACATTGGATTACTGTTGCCTCTTTTCAATTTTATATTCTCACGGCTTGGTTGAAATTCTTTGCATTGGTTGCTGTTTTTGCAATGGTGGCAAGGGCTTTGCCAAAAATCTCTGTGCAGCAAATCACTACTTTATTTTTATTGTCTGTTGTTGTTTTAATTACTGCAACAGGTTTTACCACTAATCAATTTTATCGTAAAAACATTTCTTACGAATGGAGCGAGAACTATAAAACAAATAATGCTGAAATTGACATTTGCATAAAAGCAAAATCCGTAAGCGATAAAAATGCTTTGTTCGTTCATCCTTTTGAATTTAGTGCATTAAAATATTTCGGGCAGCGGAGCGCGTATTCGGAATTTAAAGCAGGCTTGCATCAAAAATGCGGGGCGAAAGAATGGCACGACAGATTACAAGAGGTTTATGGAATAAATTTCAGGATGAAAGAAAAAGGATTTGCATTAAAGGAAATTGCAAATGACCATTTTCTAAAATTATCGGCTGATGAATGGCAAACACTAAAATTAAAAGGTGTTACTCACGCAATTTTACCAAAAGATGAAAAGCTGAATTTTGATAGCGCAAAACAATTAGAATCAAATTCTGACTTCTCAATTTGGAAGTTGTGAGGAATAAATAACTTAGCCGAAAGTTTATCATCATGGCAACAACTAAAGTTTACAATTCTTTCTGGGAATTCTATCCATATTATCTTACCGAGCATGCTCGTCCAATCAATCGCGTATTGCATTTTATCGGTACTTTTTTTGTGATTGCATGTTTTGTTGGAGCATTTATAATTCAGGATGGTCGCCTGCTTTTTGTGATACCGTTTTTCGGTTATGGCTTTGCATGGGTCGGGCATTTTGTTTTAGAAAAAAACCGCCCTGCAACTTTTGTGTATCCATTGTATAGCCTTGGTTCAGACTTTGTAATGTTTTGGCATATCTTGACAGGGCAAATCAATAAAAAAGTAGATGAAGCCCATCAGACATTGGGCATTGTAAACAAGTGGAAATAGTTTTTACAACTAAAAATTCGGCATCAGCTTCTTGTTTGCATAATGCGATTCAATGATGCGCACCACTTCGTCCGCATCATCTGTAACATGAAAAAGGTCTAAATCTTTTGCGTTGATGTTACCTGCTTTTTCAAGCATGGTGCTCTTTATCCAGTCAATCAGACCTTTCCAATAATCGCTGCCGTAAAACACCATTGGTATAGCTTCAATTTTTTTTGTTTGCACTAAAGTCATCACTTCAAACAATTCATCCATAGTGCCAAAGCCACCGGGCATATAAACCACTCCCTGCGCATAACGGATAAACATAACCTTGCGCGCAAAAAAGTATTTGAAAGTGATGATTCTGCTTGGGTCAACATATTCATTGCAGCCTTCTTCGTTGGGCAATTCAATATGCAAACCAACAGATACACCACCCGATTCTTTTGCACCTTTATTAGCAGCTTCCATAATGCCGGGACCGCCACCGGTGATAATACCATAACCTGCATCCACCAATTTAGAAGCAATATTTACAGCATCCTGATAGTACTTGTTATCGGGCTGCGTACGTGCCGAACCGAAGATAGAAATGCAGGGTCCGGTTTCATCTAATTTCTCAAAGCCATCCACAAATTCAGCCATGATTTTAAACATGCGCCAGCTTGATTGCGCTTTCAGTTCCGTCCAGTTTTTTCTTGTATGTTTTGGCATAATTTTTTGAATTTGTATTGCCGCTTTAAGCAGCCTTTTTTGAAATAAGAAGCAATCCTAAAAATGTAATTGCTCCATTGATGATGAGTAATTCATTACCTACCTGATAACCATTAAAAATGATTGGCGCAGTTTCATTCAAATAGTAAGATAACAAGGGAGATAAAACACACAGCAGTGGAATCAGCTTGTCATTCGCTTTGCGTTTTGTAAAAATTCCAAAGGCAAACATGCCCAACAACGGACCATAAGTGTAGCCCGCCAATTTCAGAATCGTATCTATTACCGCCTGGTCGTTCAATGCCTGAAACAGCAGGATTACCAAAAGCAAAACCACGGCAAAACCAATATGAATTAAATGTCGAGTTTTTGTTTTGCTTGATTCAGTAGCATTGCTTTTATCCATCCATAAAAAATCAATATAGAACGAAGTTGTAAGCGTTGTAAGCACGGAATCGGCACTGTTGAAAGTTGCTGCCGTTAAGCCGATAATAAACACCATTGCGGCAAACGTTCCCAAGTGATTTAATGCAAGCGTAGGGAAAAGCGCATCTGTTTTTGCTGGAAGTGTAATGCCTTTTGCTTCTACATACACATACAACATTGCACCCAAACACAGGAATAAAACATTCACTAAAAACATTACCAAACTAAACCAGTAAACATTTTTTTGCGCTTCGCCCAACGAACGGCAACTCAGGTTTTTTTGCATCATGTTTTGGTCTAAACCCGTCATGGCAACAGCAATAAAAACACCTGCAAGAAATTGTTTTACAAAAAAACTTTTCGGCAGCGGATCCCAAAAGAAAACCTGCGTATAAGGTGAATCTTTTATCGCCATTATCATTTCACCAAAACTCATGTTCAGGTTTGAAACTATTGCCGCTATTGAAAGAATTACACCCATCAATAAAAAGAGCGATTGAAAAGTATCCGTCCACACTAATGTTTTGATGCCACCGCGATATGTGTAAACCAACATCAATGCAATGATGATGGAAACACTGACTACAAACGGAACGCCCAAAGCATTGAATACGAAAATCTGCAACACACTTACAGCAAGCCACAGCCTGCCCGCAGCGCCCAACAATCGCGAAAGCAAAAAGAAGAATGAACCTGTGCGCTGTGCGGCTACACCAAACCTTGTTTCCAGATAAGAGTAAATGGAAGTGAGGTTCATGCGGTAATAAATCGGCAGCAGCACATAGCCGATAATCCAGTAGCCAACCACATAGCCCAACACCAATTGCAGGTAGCTGAATTTTGCCGCGCCCACCGCACCCGGCACAGAAATATAAGTAACGCCACTAAGCGAATCGCCAATCATGCCGAACGCTACGGCATACCATGGGCTTTGATTATTCCCTAAAAAATATGCTTTGTTGCCCGCGCCACGCGAAGTGATGTAGCTGATAAAAACCAGCGCAACAAAATACAGCACCACAAAACTGATAATCAACCAGGGACTTAACACCGCACGAATGAAACGATGTTTTTCTGTGAGCCGGTGTGTGATATAAACAGTAATTGCAGGGGTGTATATTTTACTTCCTTAAAGTTGCAGCGCGGAAAACATTTATTACACAACAAGAAGTCTGTTCAAAAACATATTTTCGTCCAAAATAATTCATCATGCAATTCATTACCGTCAATAATCAAGAAGCACCTTTTGTAGCCGTGATAAGATTAAACCGCCCCAAAGAATTAAATGCCCTCAACCGCGAACTGATGCTTGAAATCAGGGACACGCTAAAGGAGTTGGATGAAGATGAAAATGTGCGCGCCATCATTCTTACGGGTGGCGAAAAAGTGTTTGCTGCGGGAGCCGACATCAAGCAAATGGCAAACGCCACTGCCATTGATATGCTGAACATTGACCAGTTCAGCACTTGGGATCAAATCAAAAAAACCAAGAAGCCGATAATCGCTGCGGTGAGTGGTTTTGCGCTTGGTGGCGGCTGTGAACTTGCAATGATTTGCGATATGATTATCGCCACAGACACTGCGCGTTTCGGGCAACCGGAAATACGCATCGGCACCATGCCGGGCGCGGGCGGAACGCAAAGACTGACCCGCGCGGTAGGCAAAGCTATTGCGATGGAAGTGGTGTTGGGCGCGCGTTTCCTCACTGCCGAAGAAGCCCTGCAATATGGCTTGGTAAACAAAGTAGTGCCTGTGGAAGTGATGATGGATGAGGCTTTGAAACTTGCGGGTGAAATTGCCGCAAAATCTCCGGTAGCGGTGAAACTTGCCAAAGAAGCGGTGAATGCCGTGTTCAATACTTCGCTGGAAGACGGCTTGCTTTTTGAACGCAAAAATTTCTACCTCACTTTTGCAAGCAACGACCAAAAAGAAGGTATGGCTGCCTTCATCGAAAAAAGAAATCCGGTGTTTAAGGGAAATTAATCTCATAAGAATTTCTTTCCGATAAAACATAACTTCGTTCCGCTTGTTCTACTTTTTTAAATTTCGGATGTTATGATGCTATCACTAAACTTTCAGGCAGTGCCAATCGAAATGGAACCTGTGGCTTATGCAGTTCCGTTTTTTCTGCTGCTGATTTTTATCGAACTGTATTTTAGTTGGAAAGAACAACTCAACCTCTACGAACCGAAGGAAGCGTTCAGCAGCATCGGTATGGGCTTAGGTTCGTTGGTGATAAATGTGTTGATGAAAGCGTTGGCGTTTGCGGCATATTCATGGTTGTATCAATATCGTTTGTTTGACATCGGGTGGCATTGGTGGTCGTGGGTGCTGATTCTTTTTGCCGATGATTTTACCTTCTACTGGCATCATCGCCTGAGCCACGAAATCCGCATACTGTGGGCGGCTCATGTGCAGCACCACTCTTCGCAAACGCTGAATCTTGCCACTGCGTTGCGCCAAAGCTGGACGGAACTTTTGTACAAATACTTCTGGTGGTTTTGGTTGCCGTTGGTGGGCTTTCACCCGTTGATGATTTTGATGATGATGAGTGTTTCGCTTATCTACCAGTTTTGGCCCCACACCGAGTTGATTCGCAAGTTTCCCAAGTGGTTTGAATTTATTTTTAATACGCCTTCGCACCACCGCGTTCACCATGCTTCCAACATTCGCTACTTAGACCAAAACCATGCGGGTATCCTAATGATTTGGGACAGATTGTTCGGCACGTTCAGCGAAGAAAAAGAGGAAGAAAAACCGGTGTATGGTTTGACGAAAAACATTGCTTCCTACAATCCGTTGGTGATTGTTTCGCATGAATACAAAGACATTTGGAAAGATGTGCAACGCGCACCAACTTTTACCGATAAGCTGAAATATATTTTCTATCCACCGGGTTGGAGTCATGACGGAGAAGATTTAAGAGCAAAAACTTTGAGGAAACAACAGGGATTGTGATGTAAGTTTTATATCACTTTAAGCAACTAAGAAATTGTATTTTACTCATATCGCAACGCTTCCACAGGGTCAAGCTCCGATGCTTTGATGGCGGGATACAAACCCGCAGCAAGCCCTACGGCAAAGGTGAAAATAAAGCCGCCAATTACCCACACCCAAGGCATCAAAAAACCGCTTTGAGTGAAAAGACTTACAACATTGCCGAGCAGCACACCGATGATGATACCGAACACACCGCCAATCTGGCAAATCACAATGGCTTCGGTAAGAAACTGTATGCGAATCATGCGCTTTGTTGCGCCAATCGCTTTGCTGATGCCGATTTCGCGGGTGCGCTCGTTTACGCTTACCAACATGATATTCATTAAACCAATGCCTGCGCCAATTAAGGTAAGGATGCCGATAACTACGGTAGCGTATTTTACATATTTCAACTGGTCTAAAACCTGAGCGGCAAGACGCTCGCTTTTGCTGATGTCGAAATCATTTTCATCGGCAATTTTCAACTTGCGGATATTGCGCATCACGCCAATGGCTTCTTCTATGGCGATGTCTAAATCTTCGGGGGTGGATACCATCACGTTTATCATAAAGTTGGCGTTTTCCGAAGGAAATAATCTGCGGGCGGTTGGGTAAGGCAACAATACCTGATTATCGCTGCCGGCTTGGCTCGATCCCTTTGCCGCCTGAATACCGACAACGCGCACTTTGCTGCTGCCGAAGCTGATGAATTTGCCCACAGCATCTACGCCCTGCGGAAAAACTTTGCTGATTACATCCTTGCCCACCACAGCCACCAATTGCCCGTTATCCACTTCGGCTTTGGTGAAATTGCGACCTGTGGCGATGTTCAAGCCGCTCACTTTCATATAGTTTTCGTCCACGCCCCACACTTTTACATTGGGGTTTGTTTTTTGCGATTCCATGCGCACCACTGCCGAACTTTGCGCCATCCACGAAAGCGCAACATCGGCAGGGTAAGTAAATCGTTTGGAAAATTCCTGTGCTTGTAATGGAGAAATTTTCGGGTTTTCGCTTTTCTCGCGCTTGCCGCTTTTCAGCTTCATCTTAACGCCTGCGCTTTTGCGAATCACACCCTGATTGCGAATGCCGAAAGTGTTGCTGCCCATTTGCCGAAAGTTGTTCACCATGCTTTCTTTAATGCCTTCGGTGGCGGTGAGAATGCCAATCAAAGCCATGATGCCGAATGCAATAATCAAGAGCGTAAGCACCGTTCTCAAAAGGTTGCCGCGTATGGAGCGAAGCGCAAGACGTATGTTTTCTTTTAAGTCCATTCGTAGATTTTAGAAGTGTGATTTTAGAAGTGTGATTTGAAATTTCATTCGGCTGTTTCAATCACACTTCTAAAATCAAAAATCAAAATTAAAAGTAGTATCCTCCTTTTTCAATCATGTAATCGGCAATGGCTCTGCGGGTGTCTTTCGGGTTGATGTTGTAGGTGCGGAGCATTCTGCGCATCAGGCGTTTGAGAACTATTTTTTCCAAGCCCGTTGCGTAGCTGTCTATGGCTGTGTTTGCGGCATTTCGGGCTGTTTGCAAAGCATCATACAGATACATTTTTGCCATGGTAGTTTTTATCGCCAATTCCTGTTTATCGGTTGCGGCATTTTCTTTCAGTTTTTGCACTCGCAAAAAAGCAGATTCAGTTAAAAAAGCCATCGAAAGAATATCGGCAAGGTTCATTACGATTTCCTGCTCTTCAACAAGTTTTGCTTTCAGCTTGTTGCCTGCCGAACCTGTGATAATCATAAAGGCAGCTTTGAGGTTATTCACCAATTCAAACTCATGCGCTAAAAAACCACTGCCGCTAAACGGATTGTAATTGCTGAAAATCGCTTTGGGCAAAAATGATTTTGCATCGGCAAGTTTCAACTCTTTGGTGGCGAATGCGCGTTTGTAAAATTCGGCAAGCGCAAGCATCCTGTTTATCTCGTTTGTGCCTTCATAAATTTTGGTGATACGCGCATCGCGGTAAGCCATTTCCACACCTGTTTCCATGCTGTAGCCCATGCCGCCAAAAATCTGGATGGCTTCATCGGCTGTGTTGCACATGGCTTCGGAGCCTTGCACTTTCAGAATGGCGCACTCGATGGCAAACTCGCGCATGGCGTTAATCTTGGCATCGTTTTCGCTGCTGCCGTTTTTCAAAAGGTCGGCATGTTTTCTGTCCACGTTTGCGCCCGTGCGATACACACCCGATTCTATCGCAAAAAGCTCGGAAGCAATCTTTCCAATCTTTTGTTTGATGGCTCCGAAATCGCCAATCGGTTTGTTGAACTGAATGCGGTTTTTGGCATACTCTACGGTTTTATCCAAACCGAATTTCATGCCTCCGCAACCACCCGCAGCAATTTTTATTCTGCCACTGTTTAAGATATTCAACGCCATGTTGAAGCCCTTGCCGCGCTCACCTAAAAGATTTGCTTTTGGAATTTTTACGTTATTGAAAAACACCATCACAGTGGATGATGCTTTGATGCCCATTTTCTTTTCTTCCTTGCCCAATTCAATGCCGCCAAATGTTTTTTCTACAATAAAGGCAGAGAGTTTTTCATCATCATCAATCTTTGCAAACACGGTGAACACTTCTGCAAAGCCGCCATTGGTAATCCACATTTTTTGTCCGTTCAAAATGTAGTGTGAGCCTTCGGCATTCAGCACTGCGCGGGTTTTGCCGCTATTGGCATCGGAGCCTGCGCCCGGCTCGGTGAGGCAATACGAACAGCCCCACTCACCACTGGCAATTTTGGGCAAATAATTTTTTTTCTGTTCCTCGGTGCCATACCATGCAATCGGCAGCGAGCCGATAGAAGTTTGGCAGCCGATTGTTGTTGCAAATGAAAAGCCTCCTGCCAAGCCTTCGGTAAACAGCAATCCTGTATTAAAGTCTAAACCAAGCCCGCCAAATTTTTCGTCAATACTAACGCCACACAAGCCAAGCGCAGCAGCTTTATGGAAGATTTCCAGCACTAAGTCTTTGTCTTTTTCGGCATCCAGACTTGCTACTTTAGCTATGCCCAATCCATGCACTTCTTTCAGCATAAAATCGCGCACGGTGTGCAGAATCATTTTCTGTTCTTCGGTAAATTCTTCGGGGATGAAAACATTTTTTGCAGGTGTTGAGTTGAGCAGAAATGCGCCTCCCGTAAGCGAAGTATTTGTTGCCATTTATTGAATTGTTGAGGGGCTAAAGATGTGGAAATTTGGGAGTAACCAAATGAATTGTTCGTTGGCGGAATGAGGCTGTTGGTTTCTCTTTTTGTTGCAGATTGCAAAAATTCTCTGTTTTTGCTCGCCTTCAGCTTTCTGAAACCTAAGTTGTGATTTGGCAAATTGCTCAACTTTCGCGCAAGTTCATTTACTTCGCGCCTCTTTTTTTAAAATATATGATTCAGTTGAACAACAACCGCTATGAAATTGGCGGCATTCCCGTTTCGGAGATTTGCGAGGCTTACGATACACCTGTTTACGTTTACGATACTGCCATTATGCAGCGTCAGTATGAATTGCTGAAAACTTCTTTCAGCAATTGCAACACCCGCATAAAGTTTGCCTGCAAGGCTTTGAATAATATCAATGTGCTGCGCTTTTTCAAGCAGCTTGGTTCGGGTTTGGATACGGTGAGTATTCAGGAAGTTTGGGTTGGCTTAAAGGCGGGTTTTGAGCCGCAGGATATTATCTACACGCCCAATTGTGTTTCTATGGAAGAGATTGATTTGGCGGTGAAAGAAGGCGTTCAAATCAACATTGATAACATTTCTATTCTCGAACAATTTGGTACAAAATACGGCAGCACCGTTCCCGTTTGCATTCGCATCAATCCGCACGTGATGGCAGGCGGTAACCTCAATATTTCAACCGGACACATTGATTCTAAATTCGGTATTTCCATTTACCAGTTGCGCCATGTGGAGCGCATTGTGAAAAGCACCGGCTTGCACGTAAACGGCTTGCACATGCACACGGGCAGCGACATTGTGGATGTGGATGTTTTCCTGCGTGGCGCTGAAATTTTATTTGAGCATACCGAAGGTTTTAAAGAATTGGAGTTCATTGATTTCGGAAGCGGTTTTAAAGTGCCTTACAAACCCGAAGATTATTACACCGACATGAAAGAACTTGGCGAAAAACTGAGCGCGCGTTTCAATAAATTCTGTAAAGATTATGGCAGAGAATTACAGCTTTGCTTCGAGCCGGGTAAATTTTTGGTGAGTCAAAGCGGTACTTTCTTGGTAAAGGTAAATGTGCTGAAACAAACTACCGCTGCCATGTTTGTGGGTGTGGATTCGGGCATGAATCATCTGATGCGCCCGATGCTGTACAATGCTTATCACCACATCACCAACGTGAGCAACCCAAGCGGCACTCCGCGCATTTACACGGTGGTTGGTTACATCTGCGAAACCGATACATTCGGGTGGGACAGAAAACTAAATGAAGTGCGCGAAGGCGATGTGCTGGCGTTCAGCAATGCAGGCGCGTATGGGTTCACGATGGCTTCTAATTACAATTCGCGTTTTCGTCCGGCAGAGGTGCTGGTGCATCAAGGGCAACATTACCTTATCAGGAAGCGCGAAGACATCAGCGACATTCTCCGCAATCAAATAGATGTGGAGGCTTTTCAGCCGAGTTAATTAGGTTGGAATACAATTGCCACGAATAATACAACGGCTGTTCATTCGTGTATTATCTTCGCCCCACAGATGCTGACATTCCTGTTACACGCCTTCACTTACTTCAACAAACGAAAGCCGCAACTATTCATCCTTGTGCTGCTGCTGTTTGGCGCGCTTGCATTTTTTGCATCGCGTATTCAATTAGAAGAAGACATCACGCGCATGATGCCCGGCAGCGAGGCAGCAGCAAGAACCAACGAATTACTTTCAGGCACTTCGCTTTATGACAAGATAGTGGTGAAAGTAAAAACCGAAACCGAAAATCCCGATGTGCTGATTGCCATTGCTGACAGTCTTGCCACACTCGCCAACCTGCAACAAGTAAAAGAAATAAAAACCCGTGTGGATGAAGAGGCGATGATGGAAGTGTATGATGTTGTTGTCAGCAATCTGCCATTGTTTTTGAATGAAAACGATTATGAAAAAATAGATTCATTAGTTGCACCTGCACAGCTTACAAAAACACTCGAAAACAATTACAAAGCGCTTACCACAGCCGAAGGTTTTATCACCAAAAAAATAATTGCCGATGACCCGACAGGGATGTCGCTTTTGGCATTAAAAAAACTGCAATCGCTGCAACTGAACGACAAGTTTGAACTGTATGACGGCTACATGATGAGTGATGAGCGCAAGAGTTTGTTCTTGTTCATTATACCTTCAAATTCCGGCAACGAAACTGCCGAAAACGGCAAGTTGATTGACGCGCTCGACAACAAAATCGCACAACTAAAAACATCTTTTCCCGAAGCAAAAGTGTTTTACTATGGTGGCACCGCAGTGGCTGTTAGCAATGCGCGACAAATAAAACACGACACACAACTCACATTGTCTGTTACCATCGCTTCGTTGTTGCTGCTGCTGTGGTTTTTCTTTCGCAAAAAGCGTGTGCCTTTTGTGATGATGTTGCCCGTTTTGTTTGGCGGCTTGTTTTCGGTAGCGTGTATTTATTTTATTAAAGGAAATATCTCAAGCATTGCAGTTGCATCGGGCAGCATTGTGTTGGGCATTGCGTTGAATTACAGCCTGCACTTTTTCAGTCATTACAAACATTGCAAAGACATTCGGCAAACGCTCTCCGATTTGTATTTGCCGCTTACATTGGGTGGCTTCACCACCATTGCATCATTCCTTGCGTTGATGTTGTTGGAGTCGCCAATACTCAATGACTTCGGTTTGTTTGCGGGTTTAAGTTTGTGTGGCGCGGCTGTGTTTACGCTTATCTTTCTGCCGCATTTCGTGCCGGATTTTACACACAGCAAACCCAATTTTATTGAGCGCACAATTTCCAATCTGCCTCCACTTTCTACAAAGAAAACGGTTGTACTTTCTTTAATAATTCTCGCGCTTACAATTTTCTTTTTTCGTTATGCGGGAAAGGTTTCGTTTGAAACCGACATGAACAGCATGAACTTCATGAACGAACATTTGAAAGCAAGTGAGCGTGAAATTATGTGGCTGCAAAATGACACCTCCAAAACCGTTTTTATTGCCGCAACAGGAAATGCCAAACAAGAATTACTGCACCAAAACGAAGCATTGATAAAGGCTTTTGAAGCTGCTCAACAACAAGGTTTGGTAAAACAATTTTCGAGCATGAGCGCAGTGATTGCTTCGCAAAGCGAACAGCAACAAAAATTATCGCGCTGGAAAAAATATTGGACAGACGAAAAGAAAAACGCACTGCTGAAACACTTGAATGGTGCAGGAAAACAACAGGGATTTTCGGCTACGGCTTTCAACCGTTTTAACGGTTTATTGAATACTGATTTTGAGCTGATGAGCGAAGAGGACGAATCTTTTTTGATTCAAACTTTGGGCAGCGAATTTTTCATCAAGGCAAGAAACTTTGATGCCATCATCAACTCCGTAACTGTTGACAAAGCAAACCGAAAAGTATTCTACGAGCAATTGAAATCCATCCCCGGTGTAGCGATTCTCGATAAGCAAATCATCACCGTGTCATTCATTGATGTTATCTACAAAGACTTCAACGCCATACTTGCCTACACGGTATTTATTGTAAGCATTGCTTTAATACTCGGCTACGGCAGAATCGAGCTTGCGCTCATCACTTTTTTACCCATGCTGATTTCATGGATTTGGATATTAGGCATTATGGGTTTGGCGGGTTTACATTTCAATATCATCAACATCATCATCTCCACTTTCATCTTCGGTTTGGGCGATGATTTCAGCATTTTTATTACAGATGGATTGACACAAAAATACAAAGAGAATAAGCCTGTTTTCGGCTCGCATAAAGTTTCTATTTTCCTGTGTGCCATCGCAACGCTGTTAGGTTTGGGCGTGTTGATTTTTGCAAAACATCCGGCATTGAAATCCATTGCATCTATTTCCATCATCGGCATTTTGTGTGTGGTGTTTATCGGGCAAACCATTCAGCCTTTGCTCTTCAATTATTTTATACAAAGCCGCAAAGAAAAAGGGCTTGCGCCTTGGGCAATTCCTTCGCTCATGCTTTCGGTGTTTGCGTTTTCATACTTTGTGTTTGGCGCGTTGGTGCTTACACTTTCGGGCTTTTTGTTGCTGTATGTTTTTCCTTTTCCCAAAAAGAAACACCGCAAGCTCGCTTATCATTTTCTGCTCAGCAAGTTTGTGGGTTCGTTGGTTTATATCATGATGAATGTGCGCAAAGTGCATATTGATAAACATACGATGGACTTTTCAAAACCTGCCATCATCATCGCTAACCATACATCCTTCCTCGATATTCTGGTGGTGGCGATGCAGCACCCTAAAATGATTTTGCTTACAAATAAATGGGTGTATCACTCGCCTGTGTTTGGCAAAGTAGTGCAGTTGGCAGAATACTATCCTGTGATGGAAGGTGCAGACCCTGCAACGGAAAAACTGCAAAGCATTATCGAGCAGGGTTATTCCATTGCGGTGTTTCCCGAAGGCACGCGCACGCCTGACGGGGTGATGAAACGCTTTCACAAAGGCGCATTTTTTCTTGCCGAAAAGCTGCAACTCGATATTGTGCCGTTGGTACTGCACGGCACGGGCGACACCATGGGCAAAGGCGATTTCATGCTGTTTAACGGAACCATGACGATGAAGTTTCTGCCGCGCATTACACCCAATGATACGCGTTTTGGCGAAGGTTATGCTGCGCGCACAAAAGGCATTTCAAAATACTTTAAGCAGGAATATGAATCGCTGAAAAACGAACTCGAAACACCGCAATATTTCAGGCAAAGGTTGATGGCAAACTACAATTACAAAGGCTGGAATGTGGAATGGGCGGCATACAAGGCGGCATGCCAAACTGATTTTTATGCTATGCTGAACAGCCTTACAAAAAATTGCAACAACATCACCGAATTGGGCTGTGGCTATGGCTTCAACGCATATATGCTACACTTTTTGAACAGAACAAAAATCATTACTGCCATTGACATTGACGAAGAAAAAACCGACACCGCAGCCAATTGTTATTCTAAAAAATCGCAACTGAATTTTGTGTGTGCCGATGTGTTTGAATACAACTTTGCGCCAAGCAATGCTTTTATCATTCACGACTTTTTCTTTGCTGCATCAGCCGACAAACAACATGAATTATTGAGCAAATTAAATGCACAATTAAGCGAAGATGGCGTGTTGTGTTTCATTGTAAAAAATGAAGATGCAGCCAAATATGTTTTCGCGCTTAAAATTGTTATTGCGCCATTCGGATTTTCACCTCAGCAACATTTCTGCGGCAGCAAATCGAAGTACACAATTTTGACAACCCAATTTAATATCTCTTAACCCATGTATCGCATCTCTGCATTACATTCACCGCGCCTTTATGGAAAGCGAAAAAACTACCAAAAAACAACTCCTTGATTTTGACTTGCTGTGGCGTATTCTGCGCCTTGCCAATCCCTATAAATTTTGGTTCAGAACGTCAATAGCATTGTCGCTCACGCTGGCATTTATCGCGCCATTCCGCCCGAAGATTGTTCAATACACGGTGGACAATTACATCACGCATTACAACTTCGATGGCTTGCAGATGATGGCTTTGCTGCTGCTTGTTTTCCTTGTGGTGGAATCGGCATTGCGCTATGCTTTTAATTTTCTTACCGCGTGGCTCGGGCAAAGTGTTATTCGGGATATGCGCGTGCGTGTTTTCAATCATATTATCCAATCACGCTTAAAGTATTTCGACACCACGCCCATCGGCACTTCCACCACCCGCACCATCAGCGATATTGAAGCCGTAAGCGATACTTTTTCGGAGGGCTTGATTACGATTCTTGCAGATATACTTACCATTATCGTGGTGCTGTCGTTTATGTTTTACACCAACTGGAAACTCACTTTAATCAGTGTTTCCACTTTACCGTTTCTGTTGGTTGTTACCCGTTGGTTTCAGGAAGGCGTAAAGCGTTCTTTTCAGGAAGAAAGAACGCAAATCGGTCGCCTCAATGCCTTTCTGCAAGAGCATTTGACGGGTATGCGCATCATTCAGTTGTTTAATGTTGAAGAGAAAGAATTTGCAAAGTTTTCCGACATCAACAATTCATTGAAGAAAGCAAATATCAAAGGCATCTGGTACTACTCGCTTTTCTTTCCTGCGGTGGAAATTTTGCTTGCGGCATCTGTCGGTTTATTGGTGTGGAATGCTTCGCGGCAAATATTGCATGGCGAAGCCGAAGTGGGCGTTATCATGGCGTTTATTCTTTACATCAGTATGCTTTTTCGCCCGCTGCGTTTTATTGCCGATAAGGTGAACACGATTCAAAGAGGCTTGGTGGCTTGCGAAAGAGTTTTCAAACTTTTAGACCGCGATGAGCGCATTGCAAACAACGGAACTTTTGCTCCGCAACACATAAAAGGTAAAATAGAATTTGAAAAAGTGTGGTTCGCTTACAACAATGAACACTATGTTTTGAAGGATGTAAACTTTACACTTGAAGCAGGCGAAACCCTTGCTATCGTTGGCGCAACGGGTTCGGGAAAAACTTCTTCCATTTCATTGCTCGGCAGATTTTACGAAATCAGTAAAGGAAAAATATTGATTGATGATGTATCCATCAGCGATTATGAGTTGGGTGCGCTGCGCAGGCAAATGAGCATAGTGTTACAAGATGTGTTTTTGTTTGCCGGCACTGTGTTTGAAAACATCACCCTGCGCGATGAAAACATCAGCCGCGATGAAGTGATTAAAGCTGCAAAATTAGTTGGTGCGCATGAGTTTATTTCGCGCTTGCCCGGTGGCTACGATTACAAAGTGATGGAGCGTGGCGCAACGCTTGCAATGGGGCAAAGACAATTGATTTCTTTCGTTCGCGCTTTGGTGTTCAAGCCTTCAATTTTAATTTTGGATGAAGCAACATCTTCTATTGACAGTGAAAGCGAATCCATTATTCAAAAAGCAATAGAAAAGTTGGTAGAGGGCAGAACTTCCATTGTAATTGCGCATCGCCTTTCTACCATTCGCCATGCACAAAAAATTGCCGTGTTTGATAAAGGAGAATTGAAAGAATTTGGCTCGCACGAAGCCCTGCTGAAACAAAACGGTTTCTATAAAAATTTGTATGATATGCAGTTTGTGAAACAGCAATCTGCGGAAGCGTTGCAACGATAAATAAGCGAATACAATCTTGCCTTAGTTGCTTCTTTGAAGTGAATAGCTATTTTTGAAAAAAATAAATCCAAAGTATGTTTAATAAGTTACGCTTTTCAGCGATGTTGTTGGTGATGTTTATGTTCAAAACCAATGTGAATTTTGCCCAGTCAGGTTGCCCGGGATGTGCAATAGATGTTACCTGCACGGCAAATCAGGATGTGGCAATTTGTCCTCCGGCTTTGCCCGATGCCTGTTTTAATACGCCTTACAGCGAAGACCTTACTTTTTACATTCCTAAAAATCTGATTTACTCGGGGCAAAATGTAACCTTGAGCAGTGTTCAGTTAGTCAGCCTTGTCGGTTTGCCTGCGGGACTTAGCTGGCAGATAGATGACCCAAGCGGTTTTTATTCTCTGTCGGGCGTTAATGAGAGAAGAGGTTGCATCAGGATATGCGGCACGCCAACTGCTTTTGGCGCATTCTTCATAACAGTTACGGTGAATGCCAATGTTACTTCTCCGATTACCACCACGCAATCGCAATCATTTTCGTTGCCGGTTATTGTAAAAAATTGTGGTGGCGGCAATCCGTTTTTCAGCTACAATACAAACGAAGGCTGCGACACGCTTACCGTGCAATATGAAGGAACATATTCAGCACCCGCGCCACAGGTTACAGAGTTTGAATGGGATTACGGCAACGGGCAAACAGGCACAGGAAAAAAACCTGCGCCTGTGTTTTACGACCAACCCGGAGTTTATTATCCGACACTTCAAACGAAGTTTTTTGACCTTTCTTTAGACAGCGTGGTTGCTACCGTAACAGGCAATTGGTTTTGCGGTGATATAGAAGAGCCAAACTATCCGATTGTTGGCTGCACCGGCTCTCCAGACCCGCAATTCTTTTTCACCAGTGGTTCAAAATCAATAAAAGGAAATTACAAAGACGATACAAGAAATGCGACATGGGCTTCAAGTGATTTGCTGCAAAATGGCAATCCGTTTACTTTAGAAAGCGCGGCAATTTCTATTCGTTTTGAAGACTACGATCCAACATCTGCAAATGATGACGGAGGAACTTTTACAACAGTGCTTACCGGACCCGGAGCGGTTGCATTTTCAACCACTGCGCCAAATGGCGGTGGTGTTTCGGGCACAATTTATATCGGCACAAAATTGGATACAGTTTACACACAAACAGATACAGTTCGTGTAAATACTTTGCCTCCTGTAACTTCAATTGCAGCATTACCCGATACATCAGTGTGCGGTGGCGACACAATTTTTCTTTCGGTGTATGATGGACCTTACCGTTACGTGTGGTTCAAAAACGATACATCCGTAATTCCTTTTGAAACTGAAAGCAGCTATTTTATTCCTGCCGACCCGTATTTATTTTCCGATACAACTTCTGTCATCAGCGTTCAGATTTCCGACAGCATAACAGGCTGTAAAATCAAAACCGAAAATGTTCGTGCAACATTACGCACTCCTGTGCCGCTTTATATTGCTGCAACCGGCATCTATCAATCAAATTCAACAACTTTAACTGCCGCAAGCGGATATTCGTATCAATGGTTGTTTAACGGCTTGCCTATTTCGGGCGCAAATTCAAGCGATTACAGTCCGTTGGTGAACGGCTCATATTCTTGCGTTTTGACTAATGCAAGCGGATGTTCCGACACAAGTAATACAATCAATTTTGTAATCAGCGGAATTGAAAATTTAAACTCATTCAGCAACTTGGTTACGTTGTTCCCGAATCCTTCAAACGGACAAATGACCTTGTATGTAGCAAGTTCCGAAGCTGCTGAACTGACCTTTGATGTTTACAACAACATGGGACAAATAATTGCCTCCGAAAAATTAGAAAGAGCAGGAAACAGTTTCAGCAAGCAATTAGATTATTCTTCAATGCAGGCAGGCAATTATGTAATGCACCTGAGCATGAACGGACAATCTGCCACCAAACGTTTTATCATCATTAAATAATTTGCAGCATTTTTTTTGCGAAAAGCCACGTCAATATTAACGTGGCTTTTTTGTTGGAATGAAGTTCGCATTGAATTGTACTTTCACAACCGCAAAAACCATCACCATGAGCGAAAAACTTTCGGCAGTAGAAAAAATAAAAGAAGAAAGCAGAGGGCTGCGCGGCACGCTTGCCGATTCGTTGCAAAATGAATTGACAGGAGCCATTACAGAGGACGACCAAGCTGTAATAAAGTTCCACGGAATCTATCAGCAGGATAACCGCGACAGGCGCGAAGAGCGCGCGCAGAAAAAGTTAGAGCGCGATTACAATTTTATGATTCGCCTGCGTCTGCCGGGCGGTGTGATGAACAGTGCGCAATGGCTGGCATTGGATGAAATTGCCAATAATCACTCAACAGGAATTATCAAAATTACCACACGCCAAACTTTGCAATTGCATGGCATTATCAAGTCGCATTTAAAGCCAACCATTCAGGGATTTAATCTGGCGAAATTAGACAGCATTGCTACCTGTGGCGACATCAACAGAAATGTGGTGTGCGCTGCACATCCGATGCAATCGCCCATTCACGCACAGATACACGCTTATGCCGATAAAATCAGCACACTGCTGATGCCTAAGACAAGGGCTTACTACGAAATTTGGTTGGATGAAGAGCAACTCTTAGATAAAAAGGATGAAGAAGACCCGCTTTACAAAACCACTTACCTGCCGCGTAAATTCAAAATTGCAATTGCCATTCCGCCAAATAATGATGTTGATGTACTGGCAAATGATATTGGTTTGATTGCGGTGATTGAGAACAATATTTTGAAAGGCTTCAACGTAGTTGCAGGTGGCGGCATGAGTATGACACACGGCAACGAAGCAACTTATCCGCGCGCGGCAAGTGATATTTGCTTTTGCGCCACAGAAGAAGAAACGCTTAAAACAGTTTATGAAATTGTAACCATTCAGCGCGATTACGGAAACCGCAGCGACAGGAAGTTGGCGCGGCTGAAATACACGCTTGATAAATACGGTTTGGAATGGTTCAAAGAAGAACTTGCCAGGCGAACAGGCGCGGAACCGAAACTTGTTGTGCCTTACACTTTAACCCAGCGCACTGATTATTACGGTTGGCAACAAAACCATGAAGGCAAATGGTATTACACCGTTTTTGTAGAGCATGGAAGAGTGTGCGATGAAAACAATTTGCAGATGAAAACCTGTATGTTGGAAATCGCAAAAACAGGAAAGGTAAACTTCCGCTTCACCTGCAACCAGAATTTAATTGTGAGTGATGTGGATACAAAAGATAAGGAAGCAGTAGATGCAATTCTTGAAAAATACGGATTGAAAAAACACACCGAAGCATCGTCTGCTTTGCGCAGAAATTCGGTTGCTTGTGTGGCTTTGCCTAATTGTCCTTTGGCTTTTGCCGAGGGGCAAAGATACCTGCCTGTATTGGTTTCTAAACTTGAGCCGATACTCGAAAAACATAATTTATCATCGCAGGAAATCATCATTCGCATGACGGGCTGCCCTAATGGTTGTGCGCGTCCTTACCTTGCAGAAATCGGATTGGTGGGTGTGTCGGCAGGTGTTTACAATTTACATCTTGGCGGTGATGTGCAGGGGCAAAGGCTGAATAAAATCTACAAGCACAACATAGATGAAGCAGGTATTCTTGCTGCGTTAGAGCCTGTGTTTGCTTCTTATTCTAAAGAAAAAAACACCAATGAAAGCTTTGGAGATTTTGTTGTGAGAAAGGAATTGATATAAGTGTGAAACTGCACAAAATCATTTGCTCGTAACAAATGCTATTTGTAAAAAGCGTTTGTTACGAGCAAACGGTTTTATAAAATAGTGTTTGGTAGTAGCAAACACTATTTTATATTTGCGTATAAAATTTTGTTATGGAAAAGGAATTGTATCGCTTTAATCCGTGGTGGGAGGAAGACTTTGACTCATTAGAAATTCTAAATGGAAGAGAAGAATCTTTTGAACACTTGCTGCCCAATATCACAAATAAGCAAGTTGTGTTTTTAACCGGATTGCGCAGGGTTGGCAAAACCAGCCTGATGAAACTGTGCTTGAAATATTTAATGGAAGAAAAGAAAGTAAAACCCACGCGCTTGCTTTATGTAAGCATGGATGATTATTTACTTACAGATAAAACTATTCTTGATGTGGTGGAAGAGTTCAGGAAAATGCACCGAATCAGAGTGAACGAAAAGGTGTATTTGTTTTTAGATGAAATCACTTTTGTAAAAGACTTTGAGCGGCAGTTGAAGAACATTTACGATGCAGGTAATGCGAAAATTTTTGCTTCCTCTTCAAGTGCATCTTTACTGCGCGAACGCAAAGCATATCTTACGGGAAGAAGCATCACGTTTGAAATCCTGCCGCTTAATTTCAAAGAGTTTTTGCAATTCAAAAAAATCACGATTAAAAAAGCAGATGCGCATTTAATGCCTGCTTATTTTGAAGATTTTTTAAAAAACGGAGGCATCCCGGAATACGTGCTTACAGATGATGATGCCTACATTAGGGAACTGATGGATAACATTATCTACAAGGATATTGCAGCCATGCACGGCATCAGGCAAATTCAACAACTGAAAGATTATTTTTTGATGCTGATGGAGCGCAGCGGCAAAACAATGAGCATCAATAAAGTGGCTAAAGTTCTGAAAATTTCTACCGAAACTTCAAAGAAATATTTCGATTTATTCTGCGACACTTTTATTGTGTATCC
>CAZSEG010000019.1:15113-31042 GCA_964605875.1 uncultured Chitinophagaceae bacterium | reverse complement strand
AAATATTCCAGCCGAGTATGGAAGAAAGTATCAATGCAGGCGCATAAATGGTTAAACCTGCCGAAAGCCCCCGCTGCAAAAGGAACAGCAGCGCAGTGAAGGCGCGGGCGCGTGTGTCAAATCGTTTTTCGAGATACTGGTAGGCGGTAAAAACATTTGCATTGCGAAACATGGGTAAAAAAAATGCGCTCACTACAATCAACGCAAGCGGCATTCCAAAATAGAACTGCACAAAACGCATACCATCGGTAAAAGCCTGCCCGGGCGCGGAAATAAACGTAATGGCGCTTGCCTGCGTGGTAATAACCGAGAACATAACATGATACCAGGGCAGCGAACGACTACCCAGAAGATAACCTTCTATATCATTTTGCCCGCGACTTTTATACATTCCGTAAACAATGATAAAGAGCAACGTTCCGCATAAAACAAACCAATCGAGAAAGTGCATGAGTATTCTGTGATTTAGGGTTTAGGAATTAAAGTATCGTGAAAATAGCAGCAACAGCAGAATTATTACAACAAGCCATGCCGTAAGTGCGATGTAGTATTTATTCCAGCTTTGCTGCATTGACAATATCCGTTTTGTAAGCGTGCAATATCACAAAACATTTCTTTTCACCATTTGATTGAAGAAAATTTTAAAATATATTCGTTCTTTCTTTTACATACAAAATTCCTTTCTATGAAATCTCTTTTTACAAAATCAAGTATTTCAGTTTTTGCAATTGTTCTTTTAATGTTAAGCGGTTGTGCGCACAAAGGTGGTTTAACGAGATGCCCTGATATGGGCTCTAAACATGCGCGACCTGTTTTTGCAAAGCAACATTTCGCTAAAGCCAAGCGCGATAAAGTTCATGCTTCAAAAGATAATGTTCAGGATGAGCAGCAAAAACGTCCGAACCAGGTTGTTTCCTTTATTGCAGGCAAAACACCTTTGAATGTTACCATTCCGTCTTCATACATCGAACGTTTTGAAGAAGGTGAATTTGAAAGAGTGAATGCTGTTTTTGCTTCTAATTCAAACAATAAAGTTTCGTTGCAAAAAACTGCAAGCGGCAAGGTGGTGCTTCATGCCGATTCCAGAAAAGATTTGAGAAAAGCAGTAACACAAATTGCATTCAAAAGACCTGCGGCAGGAATAAGCGGAGAAACAGGCGATATTTTAGCCTTAATAGGTGGAATTCTCGGCATAGTTTCTGCGGCAACTTCACCAATTCCGTATGTAAACTTCCTTTCTATTTTTCTGGGTGCGGGAGCTATTGTGTTAGGTATTTTGGGTTGGCATTCCGACAGAAGGCGCGTATGGTCAAGACTTGGCGTAATTCTTGGCGCGATAGGAATTTCACTCGCCATTTTATTCATTGTATTGTATTTTGTTGTGTTTAACTTGTTCTGGTTTTAGTGTTTAATTTTAGTCGCAATAAAAGAAAGCCGTTCATAAATAGGACGGCTTTTTTATTGCTCAATAGATATATTTGCATCCTCAAAAACAAAAAATCATGAACAAAAAATCTCTCTTAGCTACTTTAGTATTAGCAGTTACACTTCTTTCAAATGTATCATTCAGTCAGGCTTGGGAAAAAAGTTCTAAAGTTATCGGCTTAGGCTTGGGTGCATCCTCTTTTTGGCACATCAATTCAAATTCCAACAATACCAGCAATTACATCAGCACCCCGATTACGGGTCAGCTGAACTTCCAGATGGAGTTTGGCGTGCATGATTATGTAGGTGTCGGTTTTCAAACAGGTGTTGGCGGTGGCGGTCCAATCGGCTTAACCGGTTGGGGCGGACGCAGATTTTATGGGGCTGGATACTACAACTATAACAGATACTACAACGGCTCGTTCAACTTTCCTGTTTCGGCTTATGCCAACTTCCACTTCTATCAGTTGATAGCCGATAAAACCGGAAAAAACATCCACTCTGACAAATTAGATATTTACGCAGGTTTGAACGTTGGAAGCGGTCTCGGCATTTTGTTTTTCGACAATAATACATTGATAACTCCCCTTGTAATTTTCGGACCTCAGGTTGGCGCACGCTACTACTTCACCGAAAAATTTGGCGTAAATCTTGAATTGGGTTACGGCAAAAGCATCGTGAACGGAGGTATAGTTTTCAAACTGTAATTTGCCTGTATTGTTGAATACGCAATTGGTAAAAATAAAAAAGAGGCTGCTTCAAAAGGGCAGCCTCTTTTATTTACGTTCGGAACAGTTCGCGCTTAGAACAAATCTCCGTAACCTTCGGTTGGAGATGCGCCTCTGTCTTTTGTAAACAAGTCACCGTAGCCTTCGGTTGGTGATTTGTCTTTAGTGAATAAGTCACCGTAGCCTTCTGTTGGCGAGCTGAACGCCAAGATTAATGTTAACAAGATTTCCATGTCAGTAAAATTTAAATGTTTAAAAATTGTGGAGTTAAAAACTAAGCAGTTGTAGGATTAGAATAAGTCCCCGTAACCTTCGGTTGGCGATGCGCCTCTGTCTTTTGTGAAAAGATCACCGTAGCCTTCGGTTGGTGATTTGTCTTTAGTGAATAAGTCACCGTAGCCTTCTGTTGGCGAGTTGAACGCCAATAATAATGTTAGTAAAAGTTCCATCTTGAGAGATTTTTTTGTTTTGCAAACAATATCGTTTACATGATGCAAAGATGTGGCAGCCGACACCCCTTGTGTTCTACAAATTACAAGTTTTGTTGAATCAAAATATCGCCTTTCAAAAAATATAAAATATTGATAATCAACGAAAAGAGAGTTTTAAAACAATAGTTTTAAAATTAAGCAATGAAACTTTCTTTTGATGATGAACGTACAATTAGGATTTTTTCGGCTCGTAAAAAGGTTAATGCTTCGCTTTTCCTTTGCAGCAATCAGGAAGTTTGTCTAATGCCTCTTTATCGGGCTGCGTTCCATTTACAGAATAACCTAAATTCAAAATAGATGATTTCAGATTTTCTGCGTTTGTAATTGCAGGGTCAAACTTTACACTGATTTTACCATTGTTGAGATTTACCAATGAAGCCAAAACCCCGTCAACTTTTTGAAGTGCCGTTTCAATTCTTGATTTACACATAGTGCAAACAGGGTTAGACTGAAACTTTACATTTTCCGATTTCGGCTTTGCCATTGCGCTTACCAAAAGCGATAGGACAAAAATGATTAACAACGATGTGAATGTTGATTTGATAATGCTTTTCATAATATAATTTTCAGTAAATGTAAATGGATAAAAGCCTTAACAGCAAAGTAATTTACATTGATTAACGCAAGCACGATTACAAATATTGTTTTGATAACTCTTTTTAAAAGTATGTTTATGGCTTATTGAAATTAAAGCCAATGAATGTTGCAACTATAATTTTACACAAGCACAAAACCGAAGCCGTAAGAAGATTTCACCCGTGGATTTTTTCGGGTGCAATAAAAAAGATTGAAGGTGAAGTAAGCGATGGAGATGTAGTAAATGTAGAGGATGAAAAAGGCGTGTTGCTTGGAGTTGGTCATTACGCCAAAGGCAGCATTGCGGTTCGTTTATTTTCGTTTGAAAAAATAGAAAGTGTTGAGCATTGCTTCAAACAAAAAATAGAAAATGCTATTGCATTGCGCAAGGCAATTGGTCTGTGGGAAAATAACCTGACCAACGCTTTTCGTTTGATTCACGGAGAAGGTGACGGCTTGTCGGGTTTGATTATAGATGTGTATCATAACACTGCCGTATTGCAGGCGCACAGCACAGGAATGTTTAAGGAAAGAAAGCTGATAGCAAACTTATTGATACAACTTTCCGCGGGAAGAATTACAACAGTTTATGACAAAAGCAGCGCTGCGCTTCATGCACATACCAAAGATGAAATACTTATTGGCGAAGCTGTTTCAACAGAAATTATTGAGCATGGAAATCGCTTTAAAGTAGATGTGGTTGGCGGACAAAAAACAGGCTTCTTTTTAGACCAAAGAGAAAACAGAAAATTGCTTGGTGAATTTTCAAAAGGCAAAAATGTGTTGAATACATTTTGTTACACAGGAGGGTTTTCGGTGTATGCTTTGAAAGGAGGCGCAACCGAAGTGCATTCCGTAGATGCCTCGGCAAAAGCTATGGCAACCACCGATGAAAATATTGCGCTGAATCAGCTTCAAAATCATCAGTCGTTTACTTCCGATGTTTTTGAATTTATGAAGGATGCGCAGCATAATTTTTACAACACAATTATTTTAGACCCGCCTGCTTTTGCCAAGCATCAAAGTGCGCGGCATCAGGCGATTCAGGCGTATAAACGATTAAATGCTGCGGCATTTCAAAAAGTTTCAAAAGGCGGAATGGTCTTTACTTTTTCCTGTTCGCAGGCGGTAAATGCTGCTTTGTTTGAAGGGGCGGTTACAGCAGGTGCAATAGAAGCAAAACGCAATATCAAAATCATTCATCGGGTAACACAACCCGCAGACCATCCTGTAAATATTTTTCACCCCGAAGGAGAATATTTGAAGGGATTGCTTTTGTGGGTTGAATAATAATAGGGAACCTCTAAAAACCACATTAACCACATAGAAACATAGTTGATTACAATAAGAGAGGGTGAGCTATATCCAAAACTTGTTTTGGCTATGTAAACTTTAGTCTTTTTGATTTCACGCAGAGAAAAGGAGTACACAGAGTGTTTGCTTACGCAAACAACCCTTCCCCCTCTTACCCAACTATGTTTCTATGTGGTTTATTGTATTTTAATTTAAAACTTCCCTGTAGAACCTCATTTGCAAGCTAAATCATAAGTCCTTATTTTGCAGCCAATGGCGAAACAGAGAAAAAGAAAAAGTAGTAAATCGGCAGACGAGCTAAACACTGAGAATGAGTTTCTGAAAATGAAAATGATGGCAGAGTTTGGCGGAGAGTTTGTCGGTAACACAGCAATTCCTCCCGATATTGAAAATGCTTTTTTAAAGCAGATTGAAAAAATTCAGCGCGCCCATGCCGTAGCAGTTACGCTTCCTTTGTATGAACTGATTGACAAACCTGAATATAATCACGTTCATGATTTGAGCGATAAAGCAGTAGAAAAAGAGTACAAGCGTTTACTGAAATTGATGGATAAGAAAGGCGTGTCGCTTGTATCCGTAAGCAATATAAATACGCGCGAATTGTATCGTTTTCTTACCGAAGAACTTTTTAAAAGAGAAGTGGAAAGCATCAACCTGAAAGGATGGAAATTGCATTTTATTTATGAGGATTTTTATCCTAATCATGAATTTGACGTAAAGCGAACGGTGCATGATGCGGTTGTAATGCTGATTGATAAAGAAAATCCTCCTTATGAAGCTGTGTTTGATGATGATATGCGCGACAAATTGGGCTTACAGGTTGATTTTGAAGAATGGATAAGCAACCTCAAAATCTGGCAAAGCACCTTCAATTTCGGAAGGCTGGAAGATATGAGCTTAGAGGCGTTAGATATAAATGAAGAAAATAACGAAGCATATTTGCGTTGCTCGCTGACTTACGGTTTGCAGCCTGCCAAAGGAAAGCGTTTTGCAAAACATGATTACACACTCGAATTTTGGCTTGCACGTAAAGAGGATGCAAATTGGTGGTTGGTGAACAGAGTGAATTTTGATGAGTTGTAAACTTGCAAAACGAGGGATAAAAAAATATACAATGTGGCTTGGATATAGAAGAATGCCTGACTGTAAAAATTATGTAGCCACATTGCTTTTGGTGTTTGCTTCTTCATTCGCATTTGCGCAAGATGAAGACACTACGAAGAAGGCATTTTTCTACTCGAAAAAGTTTGTGAGTACGGCTTATGTTCAGGCAGGAGTGGCAGCCACACATATAGCAGGCAGTGCAGCGGCTACATCACATTTTAGTTTGCATTGGGTTATCAATCATAAGTATGTGGTTGGCGCAAATTATCATTTGCTTTCTTCCCGCGAGAACATTACAAAGCTTACTTATCCCGATTCCAAAGAACAGCTTTACCTCACGCACAATTTTGCGGGATTAAGTTTTGGTTATATTCTTTTTCACGACAAAAATTTTTCCTTGCAGCCCGAACTTGCAGCAGGTTGGAGCAACATAAAATTTACACAGTTTGATACCGTTACAACAAAGAAAAATCTTGCAGGAATCATTCCTGCGGTGTATGGTATATGGAATGCTACGCACATTTTCAGAATAGGTGTAGGACTGAATTACAGACTTATTGTCGGAGAGCCATTCAAAGAGTTGAACACAAAAAATCTTAGTGGCGTGGGCGGAATGATATTTCTCCGTTTCGGAAGGTTTTAGACAAAAAATAATCTTTTATCGAACGAAAATTCCTGTTGCGCAACAATTTTCACATGGTTGAATTCAGGATGTTCGGGGTTTAATAAAATATTGTTTTCAATAGGCAAAATAACCGAAGGTACTTTTAGTGCAACGCTCTGTTGCTCTTCAATCCATGTTTCAGTTAAGTTCATCAGGTAAATATTTCCTTCAACACTTTTCCAATCATCAGGCAAATCATTTTGCTCAATTATTTTTATCGAATTTCCAATCTCTATGGTGCTAATTATGAAAGGCATTGAAGCGTCTTTAATTCTTAAATGCACCAACATTTCAAGTGCGGCTAACGATGCTGCTTCAGATGTATAAACCAATGAAGTTCCCGCGTAATTCCACCTGCCTCCATACCGTCTTGCGCCACTACCCGAAAGGTCAGAAGCATATTTCTTTTTACACAAACGATAAACTAACATTAAGGTTGTTTAAATTTTTAAAATAAGATAGCTGAATGCCATTAAAACCACATAGAAACATGGTTGAGGGGTGAGAGGTTTGTTTGCGAAAGCAAACACTCTATGTTCCCTGTGTACTCTGTGTGAAAAGTTTACATAGTCAAAACAAGTTTTTAGCATAGCCGATTGTTAAATGAAACAGTGGGGGGGGAACTATGTTTCTATGTGGTTTAAGGATGTTATTGATTTCATTACGAATAAACCCCGTGTTCGATTCTTCCAAGAATATTATCAATGTGCTGAAAGCCAAAGGCTGTATCTAAGTATGAAAGCGGAGTTTCTCTGTTTAATATTTCGGGGGTAGATTTCAACCATTTGCCGAAACCTTGCAGCGAATTAAAAACTTCTTCGCCATGCTTTGCAAGATTGGCAAGCATGATAATTTTTTCGGACGATTCGGGCGAAAGTTTATCGCTTACATCATAGCGTTGCCATGTTCTTTCAGAGATATGAAGTATCGAACATATTTCTGCGATAGAAAGGTTCAGCATTTCGGCAAGTTTCGTTGCCCGGATTTTATCGATTCCTAAACGTGATTTACTGATATTTTGCTGCGGAGAAAACGTATTGGATGAAACCAAATAGGAAACCATTGGTTCTGAAACTATGTTTATCGGCTCGTCTTCTAAGTTTTTATATTCTTTCATTTTATGTCATTTGCCACAAATATAACGTCAAATGTCCGATTGTTCAAATTTTCTTCAATCTTTTTTCAAAACTTTATATTGCCATCATGCTCACTGTTGTTAAGGCATCTGCTGGTTCAGGAAAAACTTACACGTTGGTAAGGGGATATTTGCGTTTGGCTTTGCGCAATCCTTCTACTCAATACAGGCATATTCTTGCGATAACCTTTACCAACAAAGCTGCGAACGAAATGAAGTCGCGGATACTGGAAGCGCTCTCCAAACTTTCAGCGTTGGATGAAAAAGAAAGTGCGCTCATTGAATTTCTAACCGCACATCTGGCTATTGATGCCGCCACATTGCAGGCGCGCGCGGGTTCAATGCTCTCTTCAATTTTGCATAACTACACCGACCTTGCCATCAGCACTATTGATAGCTTTACACATAATGTAATCAAGGGTTTTGCTTACGAGTTGAAGCTCAATATGAATGTGGAAATAGAAATGGACACCAAGTCGCTGATGGCTGAAGTGATTGATTTGTTGCTGGATGAAATAGAAGGCGATAAAGCCGAAGGCGATGAGCAGACAAGCAAATATTTATCTAAAGCATTGATTGAATTTGCTTCCACAAAATTGCAGGAAGGTAAAGGAATGCGTATAGAAGATGAGTTGCTGAACTTCTCATTTTTGTTGTTGAAAGAAGATGCCTATTTCCATCGTGAGGCACTATCGAAAACTTCTATTGCTCAATTGCTGAAAGTTCAGCAGAAACTTTTTTTGCTCACTAATGATTTTGAAAAGAAGGTGCAAAGCCTTGTTGACAGGGCATTTCAGGTGATAGAAGAAAACGGCATCTCCAATGATGATTTCTATTACAAGACTGGCGGTATGGTAGGTTACTTTATCGGCTTGCGCGAAAAAGGTATTGGCTACGACAACGCCAAAGGCGGCAAAAGGCAGTGGGATATTTTTGAAAAAGGTAATTGGTGGAGTTCCAAAAATCCTACTGCTGCTATGCTAAGTGCGCAGCCCGTTTTAGAGCAACTATTTAAAGAACTCACAACCTTATTTAATGTTGAATTTAAAGATGTAACACTTGCCAAACTGATTCGCGAAAATGTTTTTCCCTTCATGCTTTTGCAGGCGATAAATGATTTGTTGCAGCACTACAAGTTGGAGAACAGTATTATGTTGATTGGCGAGTTTCAGCAGTTGGTGTTTGGTGAGGTAACGGGTCAGCCCGTGCCGGTAATCTTTGAGCGCGTTGGCAGCCGCTACGACAACATCATGATTGATGAATTTCAGGACACTTCGGTGATGCAATGGCACAACCTTTTGCCCCTGATTGACAACGCAGTGTCTAACATGAACGAATGCCTGATTGTGGGTGATGCCAAACAGGCTATTTACCGCTTCAGAGGCGGGGAAGTGAAACAGTTTGCCATGTTGCCGCAGATATATGGAAGCGATAAAGATTGGGTGCTGAAAGAGCGCGAAGTAAACATTGCCAATCATCAGCCGCGAGTTGAAAATCTGGAGCACAATTATCGCAGTCGCAACAACATAATTGTCTTCAATAATGAGTTTTATGATGTGATAAAACAATTGCCCGAGCTTACAGAAAAAGAAGTCTATCATGAGCATGAGCAGAAGCCCGGCAAGAATATAATTGGCGGCAATGTTCAGCTTTCATTTATCGAAAAATCGGACGAAGAAACGTTTGAAGAAGTGATGTTGGCTAAAACACTCAACATTGTAGAAGATTCGCTGGCAAAGGGTTTCAGCAAGCGTGATATTGCCATACTTACCGAAAAAAATAAGATTGGCGCAGTTATCGCTTCATACCTTATTGGTAAGGAATATGATGTGGTGTCACCCGAAAGTTTGTTTATTTCCGAAGCTCCTTCGGTGCAGTTGTTGGAATGTGCGCTGCGCTACCTGCATCGCCCCGAAGACTTGATAACTCGCGCAGAACTTTGGTATTTGCTTGAAGAAAAATTTGCCGAAAAAATAAATGTTGCCGATATAAATGTTCATGGCTACAGCAATGAGTTTGAAGCGCGGTTGGCAACGTTAATCGGCAAGGAATTTGACACACAAACATTGCGCCAACAGAATTTATTTCAAACTGTTAATCTGTTGATTCAGCAGTTTGGTTTAGATAAAATTGCCGACCCTTTTATTCAATTCTTTTTGGATGAAGTGTTGCTGTACACCCACAGGTTTACGGGCAGCATACAACACTTTTTAGAATGGTGGAACAAAGAGAAAGAAACCAAAAGTATCATCTATCCTGAAACCCTTGATGCTATCAGAATCATGACCGTTCATAAGTCCAAGGGCTTGGAATTTCCTGTCGTGATATTGCCCGATGCGAATTACAAAATACAACTGAAAACAGGCAATCATAGCTGGGCGACAATCAACAAGCCATACATTGAAGAGATAAGTGATTTCATCCTGCCGCTCAAAAAAAGTTTGTTGGAAACAGACTTTGCTTTTTTGTATGAAGACGAGATGCGCGCACTGTTTTTAGACAGGTTGAATATGTTTTATGTAGCCACCACCCGCCCAACCGAAATGCTCTATATTATTTCAGAAAATATATCTGAAAGCAGCCGCAAAAAAGAACCCGGAATGAATGCTATCAACAAGTTGCTGTATCATTTTTTGAAAGAAACAAACCGATGGAGCGACACAATTACCGACTACACAATTTTTGATGATGCCACCACCAAACAAATATTTAAAAAGCACAGCGAATCGAATTTGTTTGAAATAAAAGGAACCGAATCGCAAACAGAATTGAATCAGATTTCCATTCGCACCAACCAAAGGCGGTTTTGGAAAAAAGAAAAATTAGATGATATAGAATATGGTAATCTTTTGCACGAAGTGCTTGCAAAGATTGGCTACACAAGCGATGCAGGTGATTTGATTGCAGACTTTGTAAACTCTGAAATTGATGACGAATTGCTGCGCAAAAAAATCGCAACCGATGCCCGCGAAATTTTAATTCACCCTGAACTGAATCAGTTCTTCAATCCGCCATACGAAATATATGCTGAGAAACCTTTGCTGCTCAACGGCAAAATAAAATACCCCGACCGTGTGATGCTGAACACCGAAAACAATTCCATAAACATTATTGAATACAAAACCGGCAAGCCCGAAGCCGCGCACAAAGAGCAATTGAGCGAGTATGCCGATGCCTTCACGCAGCTTGGTTTTGCTGTAGAAAAGCAGTTGATTGTTTACACTGCCGAGATGAAAGTAATTGAACTTTAATATTTGTCTATTGCTTTACCACCGTTCTTTTCACCACATCATTACCACTTTTTCCAACAAGAAAATAAATGCCGGATGGCAATGTGTCCAATTGAATTTTTGAAGGATAACTTGTTGTTGTTTCGTGCAATAAAACTTCGCCCATTGTGTTCATCAGTTGCCATTCAACGGTTTCATTTAAACCATCAATGGCAATAAAATTAAGTACAGGATTTGGATAAGTTTTCAAGCTGCTGAAAATTGTTTCACGAATGTATGACGGCTGCAAATCATTGTCAATGATAGTTACTGTAAACGCCACAATGTCAATGATAGCGCCATTGGTAGCATCGGAAAGCGTGAGGTTGATTTGCTCATTGGCTTCTACAACCGTGTCGTCATAAATCATTACAGGTACATAAAAAGTATCGTAGCTGAAAGCGTCAATCGTGATGGTAGTATCCTTAAAATTAAAGTCCTTACCCTTTGTTGCGTTGCTCAAATCGAGCGACACTTTTACGGAAGTGCTGCCTGCCACCAAGCCATTCAACGCAATGCGCAACAGGAAGGTTGTGTCTTGCTCAACAATACTTTTTCCCGCTCCGATAAATGATATTGTGAACGGGTCATCATCCAAAATATAAACAAAGGCAAACGAATCGGCAGTAAGAAAAGAAGGGTCTGAAAGATTAACTATTTTAAATGCAATGCGCTCGAAAGGATCAAAGAGATGGTCGTCAATAATTTCGATAGGAAAAGTATCAATTTGCGTAACACCGGGCGGCACAATAACGTTTCTGTTACCCGCATTCAGGTCAAGCACCGGAGTAGCCGTTGTTGAATCAATCACCACAGCAACAACGCAGCGAAATGTGTCAGCGGTGGGGTTGTAGGTTTCTACATAATACTTTGCATTTGGAATCCATTCTGGGACAGTGTCGTTAGTTTTTACAAATTTCACGTAACCATTTTGCGCAGAAACATTATTGCAAAAAGCAAGAACGGCAATAAAGCCAAGCGCGGTAGAGAAGTATTTAAACATTCTGTAAAACTGCAATTTTTCTACAATTGTGAAAACAGAAACACAAGATTTTGTGTCTTTGCTTTATCCTTGAGTTGCTGAAACAAAATTATTATTCATTATTTGTTTCGGTCTAAGTTTATTGCAGATGGTAAATAATATTTGGAGTTTTGAGTTGGAGAAAAACAAGCAGATAAAGGCAGGAAAATTGCTGCTTTCAGAGCCTTTTATGTTGGATGAAAATTTCAGCCGCACGGTGGTGTTGGTATGCGAACACGACAAAGCCAACGGCAGCATGGGTTTGATTTTAAACAAACCTGTGAAGTTGCGTTTGAGCGAAATATTGCCCGGCTTTCCCGACTTCAACGGCAAGATTTTTTTGGGCGGTCCGGTAGGTACGGATACCATGCAGTTTTTGCACAGGCTTGGCAGCAAAATTGAAGGCAGCGTGGAGCTTGCAGACGGCTTGTTTTGGGGTGGAAATTTTGAGCAGATAAAATTGTTGATTGAAAATAATTCCATCAAGCCGAATGACATTGCGTTTTACATCGGCTACTCGGGTTGGGGCGCAAATGACCAGTTGCGAAAAGAACTTGAAGAGAACTCATGGATTATTTCGGATGCAAAAGCGGAATATGTTTTTAATTACAGGGCAAGCATCTGGCGCGATGTGCTGAAAGAAATGGGCGGTGTGTATGAAGTGATGGCGGGCTATCCCGAAAATCCGATATTGAATTAGCGTGCGCGATATTCAAAACAATACTTGACAAAAAAATACATACTCATTTTTCTTTTTGCGGTTTTATCCGTGCAGAGTTTGTATGCTCAATAGAATAGCTTGAAGCAGATGGCTCTTATACGCATATTTTTTTGACGGACGGAAAACAAAAAACCGTTTCCAAAACCTTGAAATATTTTGAACAGGCGTTAGAAAATGAAAATGGTTTTATCCGTGTGCATCGTTCGTTCATTATCAACCACAACAATATGCGTTCATTCAGCAAAGCAGGACGTGGAACAATTACAATGAAATGTGGCAAAGAAATAGACCTTGCGAGAGACAGAAGACAAGTATTTTTTGATTTATTGGAAATCGGAAATTAACGTTGGCGTAAATTTTATCAGGTGATGAAATCCAGATAATTTTCGCGGTTGATGAGTGTAAATTCAGCATCAGGGTATGCCGATGAAAATTGAGATGGTATTTTGATTTTATTGTTTCCCCACTTGTATTCATAAGCTGAAATTTTGCCGTTTTTCTCTTCAATACGGTCTATTTCCTGTTGTGTATGTGTACGCCAAAAATAACTCTCAATGTTCATTTTTTGATAATGAACCAATTTCGTGCGTTCGGCATTCAGATAATTTTCCCAAAGTTTTCCCACATCATCGCGCAGGTTCATCAAATTAAAATTGCTGATTAAAGCGTTGCGGATACCGTTATCGGCAAAGTACCATTTTTTCATTTTGGTAATTTCATTGTCCCTGTTTCTGCTAAAACCTTTTACATCGTAAACAATAAACACCTTTTTAAAAAGGTCAAGATATTTTTCAACGGTGTTTTTACTAATCTGTAACTCTTTTCCAATTGCTTCAAGCGATATTTCACTGCCGCTTCTGAACGCTAACTTTTGAAGCAACGACAATATCACATCGCGTTTTTTTATGCCTTCGTAAGCCAAAATATCTTTCAGCAAATAAGAGTGAACCAGCTCTTTCAGGTATTCTATTTTTTGTTGTTGATTGTTGAGGTGAAGTAATTCGGGATAAGAGCCAAAAATCAGGCGATCTTCCAAATTGCCGACAGTTTCTGCGTAATTTTCTATGGTAGAATACTCTGTTTGCGCCAAAGGATAAAGATAAAATGAGTACATTCTTCCTACTAACGGCTCTCCAATTTGGTTGTTCAATTCAAAAGCCGAAGAACCTGAAACTAAAATTTTCAACCCTTTGATGTTGTCAACCATCAGCTTTAGCTTTTTGCCTATTTCAGTGATTTCCTGTGCTTCATCAATAATCAAAAAACGGCAATCGCCCAACAGCCGGTTGTAATTTGCTACGCTTCTTGTTTCCAATAGCTTGTGCGTATCGGTGTCATCACCCGTCAGAAACATTGTTTTTTCATTGGCATCTGCCACTATTTTTTTTAGTAATTGTGTTTTTCCCACACGCCTTGCCCCAAGCAACACCACTACTTTATTAGCTTTCAGACAGTCTTTTATGGGCTGTTCCTGACTTCTTACTATGTTCATAAAAATCGCAGTTTTGAGCCGTAAAGATACGTAAAACTTTAAATTCCGTCATTTATTTGACTGAAATAAATTAAATTCCGTCATTTTAATGATGATAAATAGTCAAATTCCGTCATTTTTATTTATTCTACAACCCTAAAACCTCAATTGCCAATTTGTGCATTAGTGGTTGAAACTACCATTCAAAACTCATCTGTTCAGTTCACAAAGCCGTTGATTTTGCTTTGCTTTTCATTGCTTCTTTGCTGTAAAGCAAAATTCAAGAAATATGAAAAGAACATTACTTACAACCGTTTTGGCAGTTGCCGCATTGTTTTCAGCACAAGCACAGGTTGGTGCGTTAGATGCAACTTTTAATTCCGGAGGAAAAGGAATACATCCGATTTAATTCCCACCAAATCAATAGACTATTATATTTTTGGCAGCCTAATGTCAAAATCTGAAAACATACATCCTGTTTTTGACAGGTTGCTTTCGAGAAAAGAGCGCGAAAAAAATTTGCAGCAATACTCAAAAGTGATTTGGCTGACTGGGCTTTCAGGCTCAGGTAAAAGCACTATTGCGCGCGCTTTGGAATATGAATTGCATTTACGCAATTACAAGTGTATGGTGTTGGATGGTGATAATGTGCGCACAGGCATCAACAACAATCTTGGTTTTTCGGAAGCAGACAGAAGAGAAAATATTCGCAGGGTTGCCGAAACCGCAAAACTTTTTTTGGATGCGGGCGTGATTACGATATGTTCTTTCATAACGCCTTTGGAAGAATACAGAAAACTTGCAGAAGAAATTGTAGGCAAAAATGACTGGATACAAATTTTTATTGATGCGCCAATTGAAGCGTGCGAAAAGCGCGATGTGAAAGGCTTGTATGCAAAAGCAAGGCGCGGTGAAATAAAAGATTTTACAGGCGTGAATGCGCCATTTGAAGTGCCTGCAAATGCTGCGCTCACGGTTTCCACCGATGGAAAAACCATTTACGACTCATTTGCGGAAGTACTGAAATTTGTGCTGCCGCAATTGCGCCATCAAGACCATTCTATTACTCAATTCGAGAACTATAATATTTGATTTCTAAACTTATGTCTTACACCGCTGATCATTTAAAAGTCCTTGAAGCCGAAGCCATTTTTGTGTTGCGCGAAGTAGCTGCACAGTTTCAGAATCCGGCTATACTTTTTAGTGGCGGTAAAGATTCTATCGTGGTAACTTATCTGGCGCGAAAAGCATTTTATCCCGCGCCAATTCCTTTTCCGTTGGTGCATATTGACACAGGACACAACTTTGATGAAACCTTGCAATACCGTGATGAATTAGTGAATCGTTTGGGTGTAAAATTGATTGTCGGCTCAGTGCAGGAAAGTATTGACAAGGGTAGAGTGGGAGAAGAAAAAGGATTCAGCGCATCGCGTATTCGCTTGCAAACAACTACGCTTTTAGATACGATTGAGCAATACAAATTTGATGCCTGCATCGGTGGCGCAAGGCGCGATGAAGAAAAGGCACGAGCTAAAGAAAGGTTCTTTTCGCACCGCGATGAATTTGGGCAGTGGGATCCTAAAAATCAACGCCCCGAACTTTGGAATTTATTCAACGGAAGAAAGCATGAAGGCGAACACTTCCGCGTTTTCCCAATTTCAAACTGGACGGAATTGGATGTGTGGCAATATTTGGCGATGGAAAATATTCCCTTGCCAACACTTTATTTTTCACACAAACGAAAAGTGTTTCAGCGCGATGGAATGTGGCTTGCCGAGAGCCACGCAATACCCATGAAGCCAAGCGAAAAAGCAGAAGAAAAAGTGGTGCGCTTCCGCACCATTGGCGATATAACTTCAACAGGCGCAACACTTTCAACCGCTTCAAACATTGATGAAATAATTTATGAAGTTGCTACTGCAAGAACTGCCGAGCGTGGCGGAAGAGCCGATGATAAACGCAGCGAATCGAGCATGGTCTACCCATTCATAAACCATCGGCAAATCCCCA
>CAZSEG010000019.1:2083-15103 GCA_964605875.1 uncultured Chitinophagaceae bacterium | reverse complement strand
GAATCGAGCATGGAAGACAGAAAAAAAGAAGGATATTTTTGATTTGAATAGATAAAGTAATTGCTGTTAAATCAAGAATGGGATTTAAAAATAACTTCACGTTACATATTTTACTCGGTATTTTTTGCGGGGGTATTTTTTTTCTCAACTGCTTCAATACTCACGGGTGGGGTGATGATTTTGCATTGTACCTGATGCAGGCGGAAAAGACCGCGCAATTCAGTTTTCAGAAAAATACATTTTATGTTTTTAATCCGCTCAACAGCGCTATTTCCCCGCCTTATTATCCGCCCGTATATCCGGCTTTTCTTAGCATTTTTCATGCTTGTTTTAATAATGAAACAGCAGGTTATATTTTGCTCAATCATTTTTTGTTGGTCGCGCTTGCTTTCGTGTTGTTCCGCTATTTAAAACACAATGAAAACGACTTGCCGGCTTTTTTGTTTTGTCTTTTATTGTTATACAATCCATGGGTCTTGCATTTCAAAAATGAGATACTGAGTGAATTTTTATTTACGATGCTGCTTGTGCTGCTCGCTATATGTTACCGGCAGAAAAACCCGAACACAATAAACATCATTATCCTGTGCAGTCTGCTGATTTCAACGCGCAGCATAGGTTGGATTGCATTGCCCGCACTTTTGATTGCTTTGTTGCATAAATATGGATGGAAGCAGTTGTTGATTGTTTCAATTTCGGTTACGCTTTTGAGTTCGCTGCTTAACCTTGTTTTTATTGGCGAGTTGTTTTCAACAGGATATGTTTTCAATTTAAAACAGGAATCGCTTTTCAGCACCGTTTGCACAAATTTTACTTTCTACAAAAATGTTTTCGGCACGTTTTTTATACCCTATTTAGAAACAAAAAAGATACTCATTCCGTTTTCAAAATTTATTACGTGTTCGCTTTTTGCAACAGGCATTGCATACAGTTTTCTTAAACAAAAATACCTATTTGAAAGCGCGTTCACGCTTATCTATTTATCGGTGCTGTTGATTTATCCGCATCACAGTTCCGGATTTCGCTACCTGTTTCCTGTCGTTCCGTTTGTGTTTTTGTTTATGATAGTCGCGCTGCGGTTTTTATCAAAAATGTTTCCGTTTGTTTTGATGCAAAGGACTGTGATGTACGCCATCCCGCTTTTTTTATTGCTGCAGTACCAACCTAATATCAGCTACATTTTAAAAGAGAGCAACGCAATTATTGACAGTCCAAATTCAAGTGATGCGGTTGAAATGTTCAGCGCGGTAAAACACATCACAACAATAAACGATACTGTTTATTTTGCCCGCCCGAAAGCATTGGGGTATTATGCTGCAAGATATGCAAAGGCATTGCCCGAAACCAATCAGGAGAAAATAAAATATTTCATACACGACAGCCGATATTCAGACTTGGATACAATCGTAACCGGCAATAAATTTGACACTGTGTGGCACAATAACAGATTTGTTTTATTCAAACGGACATCCGCTAAATCTGCATCATTATAGTTGCATTATATTTGCTCCAATGGCTACTTCCGTAAAAGAAAAATTCGACAGCAATTCATATCTCAACATGGAACTGCTCCGCTTCACCACAGCAGGCAGCGTTGATGACGGCAAAAGCACTTTGATTGGGCGATTGCTGTACGACAGCAAATCAATTTTTGAAGATCAATACGAAGCAGTGAAAGCAACGAGCGAAAGGCGCGGTGAGCAGTATGTAAATCTTGCATTGCTTACCGATGGCTTGCGTGCCGAGCGTGAACAGGGCATCACTATTGATGTAGCATACCGCTACTTTTCTACACCCAAACGAAAGTTCATTATTGCCGATACACCAGGGCATATTCAATACACGCGCAACATGGTTACGGGCGCATCTACCGCCAACCTTGCTTTGATTTTGGTGGATGCGCGTAATGGCGTTTCGGAACAAACCATGCGCCATTCTTTGATTGCATCTTTATTGGGTATTCCGCACGTGGCGGTGTGCATCAACAAAATGGATTTGGTGGATTACAGCCTGGCAATTTTTGACAAAATTGTTGCCGAATACAAAGCCTTTGCAGCGCGTTTAAACATTAAAGATTTTCACTTCATTCCTATCTCGGCATTGAATGGCGATAACGTTGTGCACCGCTCGCAAAACATGACTTGGTACGATGGTGTTACGCTGATGTATTTGTTGGAAAACATTCACATTGCCAGCGACTATAATCACATTGATGCGCGCTTTCCCGTACAGTTTGTTGTGCGCCCGTACAGCGATGAATTTCATGATTATCGCGGCTATGCGGGGCGCGTTTGCAGCGGTGTGTTTCGTGCGGGTGATGAAGTAACAATTTTGCCTTCGGGCTTTTCTTCCAAAATAAAAAGCATTGAGTTAAACGGTAAAGAATTACAGGCTGCTTTTGCACCGATGAGCGTTACAATTTTGCTCGAAGATGATATTGATATTTCGCGTGGCGACATGATTGTACGCAGTGGTAACAAACCGCATCAGAGTCAGGATATAGAAGCCATGATTTGCTGGATGGGCGATAAGCCGGTTCAACTGAATGGCAAATACGCTATTAAACAAACAACCCGCGATGCGCGATGTGTGGTGAAAGAAATTAAATACAAATTAGACATCAGCACACTTTCGCGCATCACCGAAAATCCCGCCATCGGCACAAACGATGTGGGCAGAATTTCTTTGCGCACCACCGCGCCTTTAATGTTTGACGCTTACACCAAAAACCGCGAAACAGGCAGCTTTATTTTAATTGATGAAAGCACCAATGTTACGGTAGGAGCAGGAATGATTTTGGACTGACATAGTTGAGGAATGATTTTTTGTGTTCACACGGCAGATCTCGAAGGAGAAACAACAGCCCAAGCCTCATTTTTTTCATCCGGCATTCTTGATTTCAGTACAATACGTCTGATTATGGCATTTAAAGAAACTGCGCATTGGGCTTATGTATGCTTACCTCAATTTCCCAATCACCTCAAACTCGGTTCTTCTGTTTTGAGCGCGCCCTTCGGGGTTATCGCTGCCATCGGCATTTTCGTTGGGCGCAATTGGCTTGGTTTCGCCAAAGCCTTTAGATTTCAGGCGTTGCGCGGGAACTCCTTTCACCAATGTCAAATAATCAACCACACTTTTTGCCCTGCGCTCCGAAAGATTTTGGTTGTAGTTGTCATCGCCTTTACTGTCGGTGTGAGAGTTTATTTGAAATATAATTGAAGGATTGTCGCTCAAAATAGGATAGATAAAATCATCAATAATTTTTACGGATGCTTCGGTAAGCGCATCGCTGTCGAACTCGTAATTGATGCCAGGAATAATAATTGGTTTTTGAGGAATGATTTTGGGCGCAAGCTGCACCGTATCAAACTTATTTGTGCGAACATCATTCAAATCAATTTCCGCAGTTTCGGTGAGGTAATTGTCCTTGCCAATGCTTACGGTATAAACTTTATTTGAAGTCAAATTGAATGTGGTATCGCTGTTGTTTAAAACAGATTCAAACACAACTTTTTTTACGCCATTTTCTAAAGTTGCTACCGAAAGATAAACAGGTACGGTTGAAGTGTCGGCAGTCGGGAAATCTACTTTTACCGGAACACTGACATTCACCGCTTTTGCAACAACAGGTGTATCTTTCTTAGGTGTGTAGTTGTATGTAAAAGCATAAATATCTTCGCAGCAGGTTTTTATTTCGCTTGCGCTTTCGCTGTTTCTGTTGGAAGTAAAAAAGCCGTTCTCGCCTTTTGCATCTGCCGAATAATAAGCATCATCGGCAGCAGAATTTATTGGCGCGGGAAGTGCAACAGGGTCTGTCCAAATATTCAGCTTGCCTTTTGCTCTTAATATGTCTAAGCCGCCAAAACCACCTTTTCCATCCGAGCTAAAATACAGTGTAGAGTCTTTCAAAACATAAAAAGGCGTGTACTCATTTCCTGCTGAATTTATTTTGGGTCCGCACTTACTTACGCCTGTAAACTGACCTTTAGCTTTATCAAAAACAGCATAGTAAATATCGAAACCTTTTGCGCCCGGTTTGTTGGAAGAGAAATATAAAACCTCCGCTTTTTTTTCGGTATCGTAACCCAAAGTCGGTTGTGCGCTCGAATAGCCCGGTTCGTTTATTTTGCCTTCCAAAAGTTGGGGATAGCCCCAGCCCTGCGTGTTTTTTCTGCTTGAATATAAATGACATTCAAGCGTGTTATTTTTCCTGTCGCAGATGGTTAAATACATTGTTTTACCATCGGCTGAAAAACAGGCTCCGCCAAAATCTTTTTCACTGTCAAAACCCGAAAATTTCCACTGCGTAATTTTTTGCACTTCAAAAGCAGAATCAATTTTTCCTGTAAAATATCTGCGGTGCGGAATGTCGGTTTTTACAGAATCTGATTTGAGATAAAACAAGGTTTCATCAGGAGTTGTTTTGCCGAAAAACAAAGTAGTATCATTTAATAAAACAGGTGTAAACTCCGATAGCTTTCCATTCACTTTTTTATTCAACCGCACAACCATCGGAGGTTTCAGGGTGTCGTTTTGCTTATCTAAACGCTGCTTCAAAATCAATTGAACTGTCGAATTGATTTGTGTTTCTTCTTCATCTTTTTTATACTTTTTATTTTTTTTGAAAGTTGTGTAATTCGTTTGCGCATCACTGTATTTTGCCTGCAAAATTTGACTGTAAGCCAGATAAAGTGTTGTAGCCGGCTCGTAAGTTACGGTCTTGGCAAAAAGATTTTCTGCCTGCGAATACAATCTGTTTTTAAGGTAAATTTTTGCAAGTGTATTTTGAAAAGTCGCATTGTCCGGTCGCTTGGCAAGCAGCGTTTCGTAATACACTTGTGCAAGCAAATAGTCTTCATCCTTAATAGCTTTATTACCCTTTGCTTTGAGTGCTGAAACGCTTTTAGAATGTTGTGTAATTTCAGTCGGCTTCAATTGCGCATGAAGCGCACAAAAGCAAACAGATAACAGCAGCAGTAAGCAGTTTTTTCGGGCGTTAGTAAATGCCGCAGGGTACACCATGATAAGTAGTTTGTTTGTTAGGAACTGTGTAAACAAGCGAAAACTCGATGCTTGAGCTAACGCCAAAATCCTGGCTGAATTTACCTACGTGTAAATCATAGCTCACCAATGCTTTCAGGTTTTGAAATTTGTAGCCGGCAAGCGGAATAACCGAGTCGTAAGTTCGTTTGAAACCGCCTCTGCCTAACAAGCCTACAATCAAAGCGTTCGGTTTTTTTTCAGGCGAAGAAGGTTTGAAAAAGATATTTGCCTCCACACCAAAATTCATTTCAGAAGCGCCCGAAGTATTTTGATAACGCACTTTAGGTTCAAGCGAATATTTTCTGTTTTTTAAATAGACCTTATAGCCGATGTGTGCATTGAACAACATGCCCAATCGCGCGGTGCTGCTTAAAATTCCATCGCGCGGCTTGTTGATGTGAAAGATGCCAAGCCCTGTAAGCATTTCACTGTTGCGCATTTTAATTTTCCACGAAATTCCCGTTCCTAAATCGAACATCATTTTTTGGGTTTTGCCGAAATCTTCGCTGTGGTCAATTTGCGGATTGAATGTTCCTGTTGCATTGTCCCATTGCCCGGGGAAAGTTCTGTTGGCAAGATTTACAGACCTGTTAATCAAACCTGCTAATATGCCCAAAGAGAGTTCATGGTTTTTAATCATAATCGGGTAGGCAATATTTGCATGAACGCCAAAATTGCTCAAGCCTGTTTTCATAATTGCATCCTGATAGATATACAAGCCAAGCGTCAGGTTTTTAAGTGCGCCCGATTGCAGCTTATACAAGCCTTCTGCCTGCACGGTAGAATACTTGTAGGGCAGGTTAAACCATTGCAAACGATAGTTTGCGGCAAACTGCATTTTATCTTCAATGTGTGCCGAAGCTGCGGGGTTGAACCTGTTTTGCAAAACATCGTATTGCGAATGATGCACATCTTGCGCAAAGGCAACAGAAAAAAACAGCGCGAAAAAAATAGTGAGCGAAAAGGCGGATTTCATTTTTACCAATGTGCTTTAGGTACTGATGAATAAGTGTTATACATTTTCAGATATTGCCCGCGAGTAAAGCGGCAACGGCAGTGATCATAAGGACTCATGTAGTTTTCGACCATTGGCAGATATGACTGTCCGTTGGCATCTGTTCCCGCAGATAGATATTTGCAAGCATCATCAACAAAACCACTTGGGTCGGCAGGTGTGTCGCAGATTCCATCGCCCGCAACAGCGCAATTGCTGCCATTTACCAACTCCAATCCATGTGAAGTTTCATTTGTGTGTTCTAAGCCGAAATAATGCCCGAACTCATGAATCCACGTACCGTTTCCGGTCGCTTTTTTCAAAACCACAAAGGGGTCAGATACTGATGCTATGCCTGCTAAACTGGCATAGCCTTCTGCACCATTCGGGTCGCCAATGGAATCTACCATATACACATTGATAACATTTTTTTCTGCGTAAATTGCAATGGCTTCATCCTTGTTTCTGCCATCATCCCAAATTGCAAAATTGTAATTGCCATGCACGCGCATTTCACACAAATAAAAAGAAACGCAAATCGGTTTCCACACATCATTTAATGCTTCAATGCTTGCTTCTATTTTCGCTTTTGTAATGCCGGTATCTAAATTCTGACTTACAAAAACGTGCGCAAGAATTGCAAATTTTCTGTTCGCGCAGGGAAGGCTGTTTACTGAATCAATCTGACTGAAACAGGGAACTGAAACCAAGAATACAAGAAGCGTAAAAATTTGTCTGCGCATGAAGTACCGGATATTATTTCGTTCGGGTTATTGATGCAACCTTTTCATCAAAAGTTGCATTTATGTAAGAGTAAAACTGCAAAAAATAATTCCAACAGCAATACCAAAATTTTAAGTTTGTAAAAAATCGCGCCAATTTCAATGACTATGTTTTTGCGAAAAAAAGCAGCCCTTCTTCTCATCTTTTGCACAGCAGTTGTTTTGCTGTTTGCTCAAACTGCTGATGTTACGCAGGGCTGTGTTCCGTTAAATGTTGCTTTTACTGCGCCCGCAGGCTACAGCACTTTTTACTGGGATTTTAAAGATGGCGCAAGTTCCGTGCAACAAAATCCGAGCAATCTTTTTATCACACCCGGCACTTATACTGTTGAATTTCGGGAAACGCAAAACGGCACTGTAAGAGGTACGATAACTATAAATGTATATCCTAAACCTGTGCCAACTGTGCTTACCGATTCGTTGCCCAACAAAGGCTGTACGCCTTACAATGTAAATTTCAGAGTGAATGCCAATGCGCCATCAGGAGTTACCATCAGCAATTACAACTGGACTTTTGGCGATGGCTTTGCAGGAAATGGCGCAAACGTTTCGCACACTTACACACAAGCAGGCTATTACTCCGTTGGTGTGGAGCTTACCTCTCCCACGCCAAGCTGCAATGTTACTTTGTTGTTGGATTCGTTTGTTTATGCCACAGGTTTTAAAGGAATTGCTTCGGCAACACCTTTGCTTTCATGTACCGCACCGCACACAGTTACTTTTGCCAACACGCTCGAATCTACTACTGCTGCGGGCATTACTTATAGCTGGAATTTTGGTGATGGCTCAACATCAAACGTAAAGATTCCGCCTGCAAAAACTTACAGTGATACAGGCGTTTATCAAATCAAATTTACCGCAACGGATGCGGCAGGATGTAAATGGATTTTAGACACCGTGTTGCGCATCAGAAATTTTGATGCCGATTTTACCATGAAAGATACAGTTTGTGCAGGAAGCAAACTTTTCCTTTTTGGAAAAAATGTAGCAGGCGCAAGTTACTTTTGGAATCTTACTGGAGCCGATACCACAGGTTCTTTAAACGCTCAAAATACTTTTGCGGTTTACAACACGGTGGGTACTTATCCGGTTGTATTTTTTACGGTTGGCGGAGGTTGTATTAAAACAAAGAACAAATCAATTGTTGTTATTATTCCCGAAGTGCGGATTGAGGTAAAGCCCGATACCATTTGCGATAAGTTTTTCACTGTAAAGCTGAGTGTTATTGATTCTTCAATAGTGGATTCTGTGCAATGGTATTTTACTTACAACGATACCATTATTGTAAGCAGAAAAAATTTCTCCAACCTCACTACAACCATTCCTTTTGATACCATTACATGGGAAGCAAACGATACTGCCTGTGTCAGGGTTTTTACAAAATATGGTTGTATGTTGGAATACTGCGAACCATTTTTCTACCCTGCTATTGCGCATGTTGCACCATCAAAAACAGAAGGCTGTGCGCCACTTTCAGTTTCGTTTGAAAATAAAAGCTACAGCCCTTATCCGCTTACATATTGGGTGATTGAATATGGCGATGGCACAAAAGACTCGCTTGCAGGTAATGTGAAATTTACCAATCACACTTACACTGTTCCGGGCGATTATCCTGTGCGCATCAGAATCAAAAACCAGCATGGTTGCGAAGACACTTCTTACGTTACTTACATTCATGCAGGTAAAAAACCCAATCCGAATTTCAGCATCAGCAAAACAAATGTTTGCCCGGGCGAAGACATTACGCTTACAGATTTAACCCCTGCAAGCGATTCTGTTGAGCAATGGCATTATTGGGCAGACGGACTTACTGTTGCGCATTGCCTTGAAGAAAAAGATGTTACATTCTCATTTCAACATCAGGCAGGTCTGCAATTTATTACGCTCGAAGTTTACAGCGACAATTGCAAAGCCGATACTTCATTGCCCATTTTTGTGAATGGACCTGTTGCCAATTTCAGATACAAACAATATTGCGATTCGGCTTATGTAGCTGATTTTATAGACTTATCGCAAATTGCCACACGTGTGGAATATCATTTTGGTGACGGCACTTCTTCTACCGACCGAAACCCGCGCCACAGATACACTGCCGATGGAATTTACACCGTAACTTTTATTGCTTTTAATGACACAAATTCTTGCCCGATTGATACGCACAAAATGGAAATTATTGTAAGCAAGCCTGTGGCAAAATTCTACATGCCTGCAAGTATTTGTGCGGCTCCGGTAATTAAATTGGATGCTTCCACAACAACAGGCATTATTGGCACAGGATGCCTGCGCGCTTACAGGTGGCTGCTATCGCCTTTGGAATACGACCAGAGAACAGAAAAGAACTATTATGAGTTGTATGATTTAGACTCGGGCAGCCACACTTTTGGCGTGGTGGTTGAAAATGCAATCGGCTGTAAAGACACAGCCTACACTACTTTCAGGGTTGATAAAATCATGAACAATGTGCAGGTAAGCGACACCAGCATTTGCATTCCGCAGCAGGTAACTTTTGATGCAAACGTAAGTTCGAAATTTCCTTTTGTTGCTATGAACTGGGATTTGGGAGATGGAACTGTTATTCAAAATATAGATTCCCTAACACACAATTACACAACGACAGCCGATACTTTTGTTACTGTATTTTATGTGCGCGATTCTATCGGCTGCGAGTTTAGAGATACCACACTAATTCTTGTAAACAAGATAAACGCGCTTATATCTATCAGCAAAACATCTATTTGCGAAGGCGACACCGTTACCATCGCAACCGCAAACAATAACAACCTGCATTTCCTGTGGGACTACGGTAATGGTATCACAGATACCGTTACATCAAGGCAGGTAGTGTATAAAGACACGATGGGCGCTTTGATTGTAAGACTTACTTATACCGACAAAAATAATCAAGCGTGTTCGCGCACCGCACAATCGGCAGTGTTTGTAAATGCTGCTCCTGAAATCAGTATCAGTTCAAGCGTTGACAGTTCGCAAACATTTTGCTTTCCGCTCAATATCAATTTGAAATATATTGACAGCAATGCAACGGGTATTTCAAGCGTAAAATGGACTTTGAATAACGCCTCCAATTATTTTATTGATAGCATTGCGTTAACGCTTGGCAGAGGCTTGAATACCATTGACCTTGTTACCACCAATATTTACGGATGCACCGACAGCGCTTCGCGAACATTTAATGTAATTGGTCCCGTTGGCGACTTCGATATTGACACCAATAATATTTGTGTGAATGAAGCCATCAGGTTCACTTTAAAAGATACCAATGAAGTCGCTTCTTACCTGTGGGATTTTGGCGATGGCATTACCCAAGCCGATATTTCGCCAGTGCTGCACTACTACACTTTTGTGCCAACGGGCGGCTCTACAAAAGCAAAACTTTCGGTTTACGGGCAAGGCAAAACCTGTCCTTATTCCACCGAAAAAACCATTAACATCAAAGATGTTTTTGCCGACTTTTTGCGCAACAACGGAGATACCGCTGTTTGTTTCGGGGAAATTTATCTGCTCGAAAATAAATCGCAAAATGCCGATAGTTATTTTTGGGATTTCGGCAACGGCACAACTTCAAATGTAAAAGAGCCGGGTACAATTTCATATCCAACTCCGGGAACTTACAACGTAAGTTTGTTTATTCAAAACAACCAGTTTGGATGTAAAGACACGGTTACCAAAGAAGTGATTTTTCATCCTGTTCCCGAAGCTGATGCAGTTGGCGACACCGTTTGCTATGGCGATTCGGCAACTGTTTTTGCAGTAAATCCTGTAACCGGAATTTTTTATGTGTGGCAGCCTTCGGAAATTTTAGTGCCTGATACCGCAGCAGTTTCAAAAGGGCTTTTTGATGAAACTACGCTTGTTACTTTAAATGCAATCAATGAATTTGGATGTGCTCAAAAAGACAGCGTTTTGGTGTATGTGATTCCACCGCCAAACGATGTTATTTTTGATACCATTGTGCCGCTTGGCTCTACGGTAACATTGCCTTTTGAACTTCAGTTTGGTTATGAATATACATGGCTGCCCGATACGGGTTTAAGCTGCTACGGCTGCTCGTATCCGCAGGTGAAAACGGTTGTAGAAAAGCAGTTCTACACCGTAAATTACCGCGACACAATTTTGTTTTGCTTCACAGGAACTTCAACATATACTATTGATGTTTTTCCTGAAACGTTCATCAAAGTTCCCAACACTTTTACGCCAAACGGTGATGGAAAAAATGATAAGGTTTTTGCCGAAGGATGGGGCATCAAAGATTTGCTGTATTTCAGAATTTACAATCGCTGGGGCGAGTTGGTGTTTGAAACTAAAGACATCAAAGTTGGTTGGGACGGCACTTACAAAAACATTATTCAAAACGATGACGTGTTTTTATTCAAAGCCGAAGGGCTTGATTTCTTCGACCGTCCATTGAAACAAGAAGGGTATATTCATTTGATGCATTGAAACAAACCTTTACCAAAGTTTGAAACTTTGGTAAAGGTAAGAAGCCCGATCCTGAAAGCCCGACAAGCCAAATAACTTTCGAGTATTGCTGCAAATTTTTTCGCGCTCTTTTCTTGAAAGCAACCTATCAAAAACAGGATGTATGTTTTCAGATTTCGACATCAGACTGCCAAAAATATAATCGTCTATTGATTTGGTGGGAATTAAATCAGTTGGTATTTGACAGGAGATTCGAGATTGCGAATGTTGGATAGCGGAGTTCAAAGTTCATCGGCTTGTTTCAAAACAATTTCAACAACAAAATCTGAAATCCAGAAATTTACTTCGCGCAGCTTTTGTAATTCGGGTTTAATCTGCGGTAAGTGTCCGTTTTGTTTTGCGTTTAAGAGTATGCCTAACACACCGCGTGTTTTCAAACCAAATTTATTGGCAGATTCTCTGCCGTTTTTTTCATCAATCAAAATATAATCAGCTTTTGATTCCATCGCTAAAACAATGGCTTCCGATTCACCCTCGTCCAAAGTGATAACTAATTTTTTTAGCAGTTGTTTGTCTTTAATTTTTCGGACAATCAACCAATCCGGTTTTGTAACCGAGAGCCAATCAGCAGAAATTGAATGTTGATTAAGCTCCTTCAAAACCTGCTGAGGAATAAAAACCTGACCATATAATAGCGCTAAAAGCCGAATTTGTCCAATCTGAAGAAGGTTGCTAATGATTGATGTATCGGCAATTACTACCATAGCTCACCGGTACTTTTCATATCGGCAATTTCTTTTTCTATCATCTCCCCACTGTAATAAGAAATTTCCCGCTTTGCCATTTCTGTTTGAAACTCCGGCACATTCAACCCGCAAAACTCTCTTGCCTTACCAAGCCCGAATACTTTTTTTTCGTACAGCATAAAAGCAATTTCAATCAGCATTTCGCGTTCGCTGATGTTCGCTGCTTTCAAAATTTTATCATCAATCACAATTGCCATAACTTGTTCTTTTGTCCAAATGTAATTCAATTAGTTTAGAAGTTGTTTGGAATTTGCAATTCCGAACCCGTATCGCAGGACTTTAATCTTGTTTTTATTTTCGGTTCGCAGAATCTGTGACAGGAGCAATTTAAAAGAGCAGCGAGCTATTTTCCTTTCTCAAATTTTTGCAATGACTTTTCCAATTCTTTTATCAGCCATTCATCACCACTTGCTTTAGCCAACTCAATTGCCCTCTTTGCTTCTTTTATGGCATCCGTTTTATTTCCGGTAGCAAAAAGCAAACACGCATAAGTATCAAGGTTTGCGGGGCTTTCGCTTATGTCAATAGATTTTTTTGCCCATGCCAAAGCTTTGGTTAATTCTGCTTTATCCTTTATATTTTCATAGAAAGTATAGGCAATAGTATTAAGCAAATTACTGTTGTTTACTTCTTGTTTGGCAAGATGGGTGGCAGCAGCAGCGTAGTTTTTCCAATCCTTTTTCTGTTCATAATAATCTATATCGGTAAAAGCGACTGCTTTGGCTGCATTGGCAGATTTGCCGGCAAGCAACTGTTGCTTTACTGCCACATATTCCGAACCTTTATCTTTAAACACTGCCTTGCTCAAAATGGTTTCATATACGCTTACAATTTTTTGCTCCACCTCTTGCGCCCCAAACAACTTTGCAAATTCAGACTGATTGGCTTCAAGATATTTAAATTCCCTCGAGTCTATATCGTTTACTGTCATTCTTATCAATTCCCAATTTCTTTTGCC
>CAZSEG010000019.1:0-2073 GCA_964605875.1 uncultured Chitinophagaceae bacterium | reverse complement strand
TTTTCGGCTTTCTTCTTCAAAAGACAAGCCGGCATTTGCTAACACAGTTACATAATCTGCCAGAAAACCGGGTTCGGTATTTCCGTTTTGGTATTTTTTCCGAGCGATGGCTAACTGCTTTTCGGGTTGTAAGGCATCCTTGCCTAACTGCACAAATTCCGAAACCGGCAAAGCACCGGATTGGCGATGCAACAACTCGCCTTGAGGTGAAAAATAAAGCAGCGATGGAAACGCGGTAACAGCCCACTCTTTAAGCAATTCTTTACCTTCTCCTTTTTCCATATCAATAGAGGCATTGATAAAATTGGCGTTGTAGAAATCGGCTACGGTATCGTTTGTAAATATTGTTTTAGCCATCCATTTACAAGGTCCGCACCAAACGGTATAAGCATCTACAAAAATCATTTTTGATTCTTTTTCCGCTTGCTGCTTCAGTGCTGCCCATGTGCTGCCTTCTTTAAATTGAATAGCCCTGTTTTGAGCAACTGCCTGTTGAACAAACAGCAATACGGCAGAAAAAATAAAGGCGAATATCTTTTTCATTGTGTTTTGTTTCTTGATAATTGATTTGTTATTGGGGATTGAAACTATTCCAAATCTTTAAAACAAGAACCCTAAAATTGAACCAATTAAGCTACCTCCGCCTCCGCCACCACCAAAAGATCCTAAAAAGGAATTAGCAACACCTTTCATAGCATCTATCTGATATTTTTCCATTTCTATTTTGTTTTTCATTTTTTCCCGCTCCATATCCCAAAGGCGTTTGTCTTCGGCAGTTAGTTTCGATTCGGCACTCGCAATAAGTGTATTCGATTCGTTGAAACAGGCAGCGGTAGGGTCTATAAAGGCAAGCGTGTTAAGGGCAGAATGATATTGTTTACCGGCAATTTGCGATTTGGCTAATTGTATTTGCGACTGGCATTGCTTCTTTTGATAAAGTTTGAAAGTTGCTATTGATTTGTCTTTTATTTTATCGTGGCAGGGAGTGGCTTCTACCGGTATGCTCATAAGAATAGCTAAGGCGTGTTCGTAGTTATTCATACCGGCATATTTATCGGCTTCCATGATTATGTCGTTGCACTTAGAGTTGTAAAAGGCAATGATTTTTTGCTTGCCTTCTTCAATAAAGGTTTTTACCGCAGGGTCGTTTGCACTGATTTGACTGATAGCGTTTACAATGGCTTCGTTGCGGTTATATCCCGTGCCTTGTAATTGTTTATTGTATGTGGCGTAAATAATGTTTGCTTTTGATTGCTTGATAAACAGGTTCAACTCAACCGTTAGAACGATAAGGTTTTGCATCCCTTCCACTTTTTGTTCGTTGTAGATTTCAAAGCGCGGATTGATAACAAAATTTGAATGACCCTTACCGCTAACTCCATAGCGGCTTACCAAACTGATAATCTTCGATTCTATTTTTGATTTCTGAGTAGCTGCGAGCGCTTCGCTTTGCTCGTCCATCATTACGCTTAAACTTATTTTGCCGAGAAAGTCGTTCGTGTCGGTTGGTTGTGCGGCAACAATAAACGGCACAAGGAGAATGTATAGCAATACTTTTTTCATAGCTGATATTTATTGGATGTTGAATAAAATTTTAGAAGAACGGACGATAGGTTCGGGAACATTCAGTTCGCCTGCTTTGGTTTTCTTACCGAGATTACGCAGGAATTTTCTGAAAGACCTTGCAAAATCTTCGGGACGATATTGTGAGCCACCTACATTTTTGATAGGGATTTTAATTTGGTCAAACCATAACAATTTAGCTGTGGTGCTTTTGACGCGATAAACATTCTTGAAGGAGTTTTTCTTTACCCAGTCAACAATCAAATCGGATAGTAAATCATAGTCAGTACCTATTTCATCTGACAGACTTAGCCGGCTACTCTGTAACAATTCAATTTTTACCTCTACCGAACGTCCATTTTCGGATATATCCTTAAACTTTACATCTAAAGCATTTAAAAACTTATCAATGGCTTGGTCTTTTTTCAGAGCTAACTGCGCAAGTTTGGCAAAGTCCTTTGTTACGTTTTCCGACCCGGAGCTGCTGACCGATCCAGGTTATAATTCCAT
>CAZSEG010000018.1:31046-31423 GCA_964605875.1 uncultured Chitinophagaceae bacterium | reverse complement strand
CAGCATTAGTGCCGCGCGGGGAGCTGGAAGGCGAAATGGGCGAAAGCAAAATGGGTTTGCATGCCCGTTTGATGAGTCAGGCATTGCGCAAACTTACAGGCACAATTTCCAAAACAGGCTGCTGCTGCATTTTCATCAACCAGTTGCGCGATAAAATAGGCGTAATGTTTGGCAGCCCCGAAACCACAACGGGCGGAAACGCTTTAAAATTCTATGCTTCTGTTCGTTTGGACATTCGCAGGCAGACGCAGATAAAAGACAAAGACGAAGTAGTGGGCAACCGCACAAAAGTGAAAGTGGTGAAAAACAAAATGGCGCCTCCTTTCCGCACTACCGAGTTTGATATTATGTATGGAAGAGGCGTTTCTAAAAGCGGT
>CAZSEG010000018.1:24494-31036 GCA_964605875.1 uncultured Chitinophagaceae bacterium | reverse complement strand
TTGTGGACTTGGGCAGCGACTTAAATATTCTGCAAAAGAGTGGCTCATGGTACAGCTACGAGGGTACAAAACTCGGGCAGGGTCGCGATTCGGTAAAACAATTGCTGGAAGATAATCCTGAAATGATGGCTGAAATTGAAGGCAAAATCAAAGCCAAATATCTTGAAGGTGTTGAGGTGGTAAAGGTTGAAAAAGAAGATGCCGAATAATTTTTAAGCAGACGTTTCATAAACACAAAAAAGGCGGACAGTTTGTTCGCCTTTTTTATGTTTATGAATTAGTAAGGAGAAACGCGGGACGCGGAGTAAAAAGATGCAAGCGCGGGCGGAGCGAGCGTAGGTGGATTATTTCTCACTTTACTTAATTCATACAAATATTAAGTATGACATTCTTTGTTATCTACTATTACTTAATGATATTTATGGGGGGTATTTCAATTTTAAATTCCCCATATTTTTGATTATTTAAGTCTCTTACAACTACATTTTCATGGGGAAAGAAAAAATCAAATTTAGTTTTATTGTAATAACTGTCATCTGAACCATCGTAAGTAAGGAATTCTTCCCTTTTTTTTCCATCTTCAAAAAAGTAAAGTTTAGATTTGGGTGATGTTCCCTACATGTCATGGGATTTCTAATTCGATTTTTAAGTATTGCTTTCTCAAACTAATGTTTCGCTTACTTTCTTGAAATCCTGCTATTTATATACGTGTATAATAATACATGAAGCAATTAGCATATCTTTTCAAATCAACACTGATTAAATTGTATTTTAGAGTTGTTAAAACAATTTTTAAAAAAATGCAATTAAGACCAACACATGAAAGGTTGATTAAAATATCAACGGACTTATTAAACAGGTTCAAGGAAAATTTTTTCAACGATAGGGAAAATGAGCTAAGTCTTGTTTCAGAACTTATGAAGTTTGAAGGAGGAGATTGGTTCGAGTTCAAGTTTCTTGGAAGAAACTTTATTCTTGAAAGAGAAGTGATGTCCTATGGAGGGTTCATTCTTTACAGAACTCATGAAGTAAAGGTGGATTTGAATAATTATCCGAATACAAGAATGGTCTTAATTCCTGAACTGGACATTATTCAACATATTGAACATATAATTAGATTCCACAGCAAGAAAACTATAAACACTTTTTATGGTGAACAAGATGCTACGTTTATTACAGATTTCAATCTTCAATACATCTCACAACTTGCAAAATTCATCCAAGCTAGGGAATTCGCTTATCTAAAGAGTCTTGAGAAGATTGAGTAGCAGTTTTACATACAGAAACTCTCCAACCTACTTTTGAGTAATATATTCTCTAAAGTGAAAATCATGAATTTTAAATTAAGGGAATCATTAGACTTTAAATTTTGGAAAAAATTTTCAGCTATTTTTACTGATAGTGAGAATGAAAACGATTTCTCTTTCTTTTATGACCTTCAAGATGAATTTAGTGTAATAGGTGATGAAGTTGATGATTATTGTAAAGAAATGAAAAATTGGAATAGAGAAAAACAAGAAGACTTTATTACAAAATGCTTAATTGATGCAAGTGAAGTAATGAAATATAGGATAACAAAATTTCTTGAAAAATATAGATGAATGAAAAGCAAACTCAGAACAGGATTTGTCAGCTAATGAGACCGTGATTTTATTCACACTGTTTTTTTCGGCTGATGAGACCGACCTCGTTTGTTATACTTGTATGCAGTATTAATTAGTTCATCTTAATTAAGGCTACTTCGGTAGCCTTTTTTATGTTTCCAATTTCATAGGATTACTACCTCTAAATTTCACGGTTTTGCTTAAAATCTCATTAAACACAAACTCTACACTTTCATTTCTTCTATTATGTCTAAAGCAAAATTCATCTAAGTAATTTCTCAAGTACTTTTTGCTTACCCAAGTATGAGTTCCGCGTATCCACTTTTTAAGGTTTGACCAGAACCCTTCCATAGAATTTGTATGGCAATCTCCATTTGACCACTGATAATTTGTATGACAAATACTTTCATGTTTATATCCATCATTGTTAAGATTTCTGTAAATTTTGAATTCATCGCTGTAAATAGTTGTCTTCTCTTCCACAGTTCTATGAATAATAGGAAGTAACGTTTCTCGTTTTCTATTCTTTACAATTTCAAGTCGTACTTTTCCTTCTCTTTCAATCATTCCGAATACACACACTTTGTTATTCGCACCCCAACCTCTTTTACCTCTTGCTTTCCCTCCTATCAAACACTCATCTATTTCAACTATACCTTTGAGGATTAGAGTTTCTTCATCGGTCATTACGCTTCTTATTTTCTGACACATTCTATGCGCAGTTTTTTGTGTAACACCTAATCTTTCCTTTAGCCTTCTCGTACTTACACCTTGTTTATTGAGAGAAAATTCGTAAATAGCCATAAACCACTTGCGTAAGTCAGTAGAACTTTTCTCCATGATTGTTCCGACCATTGGAAAAATTTGATGTCCGCATTTACCACATTCGTAACACTTTCTATCCTTTAGTTTGTAAAACTTAGGATTCTTTACTGAACACTTAGGACAGTGTGTAAGATTTCCATATCTAAGACGAAATAGTCTTTCCAAACAAGTATCTTCGTTTGGAAATAATTGTCCAAACTCAATTGCAGTCATTTTTCTCACTTTCTTTTATTAAAAATATTGTTGCGTTGAGAAAAAGTTTCTTTGGAGTATATTTTATATAGTCCGAAACCGAATTGAATAAAAAATCCATTTCAAATTCTTGAAATGGATTTTTAAAATGGTGTATGTTTTGCATACTATAAAGACTGGTTTAGGTAAATGCTGTATTCAGACCGCTTTCTATAAGGGTGAAAAGTCTGTCCTTTTTAAGGAAGTGAGTCAGGACGCGGTTCTTAGCTATCTATACCAATAACTACATCTGCATCATTTCTATTCCAGTCTGCATTCAAAAGTACTTCTCTTATTTCTTTTGCCTTTGATTTGCTAATGGAATATGCTACTGCTGTTCCTGCAAACATTCTAATACCAATATCTGCACCGAATACATGATTTTTCACAACTACGTGTCTAACAGATTTAAAAGCGTAAACATCCTCTTGTTTGCTTATCAGATACCAGTTTCTTTTTGAAACAGTAATGCGCTTGTTATCAATATCTGCTTTGATATGGAAAGGTGTAAGAATGTTCCAAAATCCAACAGGAGATTTTGTAGATACTGGTTTTCCTGAATCAAGTGTATCAAGAACTTCATTGGATGTTTTACCAACTAAACTCCAAATAGACCTTGTAAGCACACTTAATAAAGTAGATTTTGCTTCGATGATGTTTGCCATGTTTTTCAATATTTTGTTTGAAAGCAAGATTATGAAAAAACGACAATGGTGTCAAATCCGACACCAATAAATTTTGCATTTGTACAGTCCTTTGTTGACTGTGAAAAATGAAGATTGTCTGATAAAGTTTGGTGAACATTTGAAGGAACTCCGAAAGAAGTATCAGATGAGTCAACAAACCCTTGCTGATAAAGCAGATGTTGGCAAAAGGACAATCCAGAGGATAGAAGATTGTGAATTAAATCCTTCCTTAGACATTCTTTGCTCAATCTCATTAGCTTTCGGAATAACTTTGAAAGAGTTATTGGATTTTCAGTATGAAAACAGAAAACTTTAAAGGAGTAGGAAACACTACAATTTAAATTTCAATAAATTACTTTTCCTTCAAAAATTGTAGGTTAAAAAAGACCATGACATGTAGGGAACATCACCAAATTTAAATAAAAATTACAGATTGAATTTGATAGGAAGGTATCTAAAAACGGATTGTAAATTACTTTAGGAGTTTCAATAACATAATAAGAAGTATCAATTTTACTGTCTATTTTTTTTACAAAAATTTCTTGACACAAGCAGTTAAATCCTATGCAGCAAAGGAACAATAATGTAAGTTTTACTTTTTTTATCCCCCACTGGCGCGAGCGTCCGCTCGTGCCAGTGGGGGAAGCGCGGGCGAAGTCAACGGTCATTGATTTTCGGGCTTGATATAGCAATAAAAAAAGCAATAATTGGGGTCAGCATTAGCGACCATAAAACAGTTTTTCCGTAACCAATCTCTCTTTTATTCCCTACCTTTTCTGCAACTAAATGAGTTAATGCAAAGAAAAGGATAACAGTTACTGTCCAAGCGTAATTCATAGTTTAATTTTTAAAATATTTTTCTTTATTTAAAATTTGTATTCATTTAATTCTTTTATAGCTATGTCATATGTGAAAATGTCCGCCTGCGCTTGCATCTTGCGAGTGCCTTTTTACTCCGTGTCCCGCGTTCTTTTTTCTTGCAATAACATCCCATACGCTTACATGAGCGAATATAAAAAACATCTCATTTCTGCCAAGTCGCGAAACGATATGTCCATACGATAGGGTCTTTCACGGGGGAGCAATTAACCTTTCTTTCCTTTCAACAGGCAAATAAGTATATTCGCAATAATTATGAGTGTTGTAATCGCCCGCATCAGAAATGAAGAGCATGTTCACTTGCTGAGAAAATTCATCGGCATTTTAAACGAAAAGTCTGAGGTATTCACTGATGAAGAATACCGCGATACCTTTTTTTCAAAATTGTTGGAAGAAGGCAGAAAATCAAAAACCTTAACTGCCGCAGCCGCCAAAAAGGCGTTGAAGCAACATGGAATTGAGCTATAAAAATTCCTTTTTCCGCGACTTAGATGAGCTTAAAAGTAAAGCACTGAAAATTGCTCTTCGTAAACTTATTGTAACTGCTGCATCGGCAAATTCTTTAACTTCCATACAGGGTTTAAAACGCCTGAAACGAACTTCTTTATTTGAATATAAAATCGAATTGAAAGTGCAGTCAAAAATTTATTGGGTGTTGTGTGATGCCACAAAAGATGGCATTATTTTCATCCGAATAAAATCAGAAGCGTGGTGTAAGAAACAACTAAAGAAGTAGTGTTTTCCCCCATTGTTTGTACATTCTGAAAAATACCAATACAAATTGCAATGTTTGTATCCTTCAAACTAATAACATGGCTAAACAACAAACAGCAGCAAAACCAACAAAAACCGCTATTGTTTTCAAGGCATTAGAGCCTTTTTTACCGAATGATATTGCAAAGAAAATATTTATCGGGCTGGCGTTGGTGATTGGCGCCACCATGTGGTTTGTGAGCAAAGATTACGGTATCACGGGCGATGAAAACTTCCACCGCGAATACGGTCATCACGTTAAAAACTTTTACCTCACGCTTGGAAAAGATACTACCGCCATCACTCAATATGGCGCGATTGATTCGCTGATGCGCTTGTATGGCGGATTCTATGACGGCTCGGCTGCGCTGATTGCTACTAAAGTTTTTCCTAAAAGCGATGAATGGCGCGTTCGCCACGGGTGGAACTCGATTTTGGGCTGGACGGCAATGGTTTTCGCGGGTTTGGTAGTTGCCGAAATTGCAGGCTGGCAGGCGGCAATTATTGCGCTGCTGCTGATGGTGTGTTCCCCGCGCTTTTTTGGGGAAAGCATGAACAACCCCAAGGACATTCCGCTGGCGATGGGCTACATGATTTCCTACTTTTTCATGCTGCGGTTTTTGAAAAACATTGATAAGCCACACTGGAAGTTTGCCGTGGGCTTGGGTTTGGCGATAGGTGTGGCAATGGGTATCCGTATCGGGGGCTTGCTGCTGATTCCTTACTTCCTGTTGTTTTATGGTTTGTACTTTTTGCAGTTTCACAAGCTGGGTGAATTGCTTTCGCCCGAAGGTTTTAAACGTATTGTAATGCCGAGTTTTAAATGGGTATTGCTGGCAATTCCTTTAGCATATTTCAGTTCGTTGCTGTTTTGGCCCTTTGGTTTGGTGAAACCTTTCGAGAACCCGATGTTTACGCTCGATTACATGAGCAAGTTCCCGGTGAACATTCGCATTTTGTTTGAAGGAAAATATATGGGCAGCACCGAAGTGCCGTGGTATTACATCCCGAAATGGTTTATGATTAGCACGCCCATTGTGGTGTTGATTGGCTTGTTGGCTTCTTTTGCAACCATTCGTTATTATCAAAAAGCGGGAAAATTGCTTTTTATCGGCTTCCTGTTTTTCACTTTGGTGTTTCCTGTGGCTTATGTTATTTACAAAAAGAGCGCATTGTACGACACTATGCGCCACTTCTTTTTTGTGTATCCGAGCATGGTGATGCTGGCGGCAATCGCCATAGATTATTTCATCAACAGTCTGCCAAAAGTGGGCAAGTATGTGGTGATTGGCGCAACGGCTGTTTTGTTGCTGTTGCCGATTCGCTTTATGGTGGCAAATCATCCGAACCAGTATGTTTATTTTAATGAGTTGATTGGCGGAATAAAAGGCGCGTATGGCAATTATGAATTGGATTATTACATGAACTCTGTAAAGCAATGTGCCGATTATATCAAGAAGCAGAATTACAAAGGCACGAATGAAAAACCGACAACCATCCTCACCAATGCAGGTGTACCTACTTGGTTTTATTTCTTGAATGACACGCCTTTGGTGCGCACCAA
>CAZSEG010000018.1:22567-24484 GCA_964605875.1 uncultured Chitinophagaceae bacterium | reverse complement strand
ACGGTGAGCGCACCGAAAAAGAAACCGATTACTACATTTTCTACAACCGTTTTGTGGATAGAAATTTGTTGCTGAGCGAAGCATATCCACCCGAGCAATCGGTGTTTGTGTCTAAGGTGGACGGCTATCCCATTTCCTGTGTGGTGAAGCGTGATGACAAAGATGATTTGAACGGGGTGCGCGCACTGCAGCAGAATAATTTTGACGAAGCGATAACCCTGCTTGGCAGGTATGCGACTAAGTATCCGAAGAATGAAAATGTATTGACCAACTTGGGTATTGCTTATCTGCAAAAAGGTAATTACGATGAGGCTGCGCGTAATTTGGGTGCAGCATTGAAGTTGTATCCCGATAACACTAACGCACTTTACTATTTAGGCTTGAGCTATTTCTACAAAGGCGATGTTACCAGCGCGGCAACGGTGCTTACCAACCTGATAAATACACAACCGTATTTTGCGCAGGCATATCAGGTGTTAGCTGCCTGCTACGACAAAATGGGCAACCGCAATCAGGCGGAATACTACATGAATATTTACAGGCAGTTGGGGGGAAGGTAGATTATTTACAGAATTACGGATTTACGATTTACTGATTGAACAGGCGTTTTCGTATTTACCAACAGATATATTTGTAACCAATGCCACAATTGCCAACATATCTAAAAACGACCTGCCGAAACGTTACAACAGAAGCGAAAGAATGTTTTAAGGACATTCAACCAATTTAAAAAAATGAAGTACTCAATTTTTATTGTTGCAGCCCTGTGGTCGTTTGCGGTTAATGCGCAGTTTAAGAAGGACACGCTTCAAACCCAAAGCGACACTTCTTCATTCAACCCTGAAGATACCATGCAGGTGTATTACCTGAAAGAAGTGGACATTGTAAACTTTAAAAGTGCGGACGAATGGCGCGAGTATTACCAAACCATGAGCCGCATAAAAAAGGTGATGCCTTATGTGAAAATCGCCAAACAGCTTTATGTGGAATTGCAGGAAAAAGAAGATAAAAGCAAGCGCAAAGAATACCGCCACTACAGAAAGGATGTGGAGAAAGAGATGCGACAGAAGTTTGAAAAGGAATTGAAAGATTTATCTATCAATCAGGGTAAAATGCTGGTGAAGCTGATTAACCGCGAAACAGGCAATAACTGCTACAAGATTATCAAAGATGTGAAGGGCGGTTTTAATGCTTTTGTGTGGCAGATTGTAGCAAAGCGATACGACTATAACCTGAAAGAAAACTACGACCCGCAAAAGGAAAAAATGGTGGAGCTGGTGATTAAGCAATTGGGTAAGGAATATCAGGTGGATTAACTCGGTCTGACCTTGGTCAGACTTGTATTGCTAAACATTTTCTTTCATAAACAATTCCATGATGGCATCGCTTACGCCTACATTGCTGAATCCGCCATCGTGATACAGATTTTGCATGGTAACCATGCGCGTGTGGTCGCTGAAAAGCGATATGCAATAATTGGCACAATCATCAGAGCTTGCATTGCCAAGCGGACTCATTTTATCTGCAAAATCAAAGAAGGTGTCGAAGCCCTTGATGCCGCTGCCTGCGGTTGTTTTGGTAGGCGATTGCGAAATGGAATTGACGCGCACTTTTTTGGCATTGCCATAGTAATATCCGAATGAGCGAACGATAGATTCCAATGTAGCTTTTGCATCCGCCATGTCGCCATAACCCGGAAAAGATTTTTGCGCAGCGATGTAGGTGAGCGCCAACACGCTTCCCCAATCGTTGATGGCATCTAATTTATAGGCTGTCTGCAATAATTTATGCAATGATATTGCAGAAATATCCAGCGTTTTGTTCATCCATTCATAATTCACATCGGTGTAGGTTTTGCCCTTGCGCACATTCGGGCTCATGCCGATGCTGTGCAGGATGAAATCAATTTTTCCGCCC
>CAZSEG010000018.1:18588-22557 GCA_964605875.1 uncultured Chitinophagaceae bacterium | reverse complement strand
ATACTTCCTGACTTTCCTTCAATAGTTTTTCCAAATCTTCCACCAGCGTTGCATCGGCAGGAATCAGTTTTGAGTTGGTGGCTTCTGCAAGTTTATTGATAGTGCCGAGGCGCAATGCCACAGGCGCGTTGGTCAATGTAAAAGTTGCGCCCTGTGCATGAGCCGCCAAAGCCACTTTCCACGCAATAGAGTTTTCATCCAATGCTCCGAAAATGATACCGCGCTTGCCTTTCAATAAATTGTTTGCCATTTTTTATGTTGTAGTTGTGAATGTTGTGTTTTTACAAAAGCCAAAGTATCACATTCGGGTTGAGATATGCAAATAGCACAAAATCTATCCAAACACCTGCGCATAGTTCTTCATCCGCTGAATCATGGAAGTTAATCCGTTGGAGCGTTGTGATGAAAGATGTGAGCGCAGTTGAATAGCATCAATAAAATTTAATTCTGCATTTGCGATTTCTGTTGCAGGCTGCCCCGAAAGCACGTCCACCAAAAGCGCAATAATTCCTTTGGTAATTGCCGTGTTGGAATCGGCTTCAAAAAATATTATTCCGTCTTTTTCGTAAGCATGAAGCCACACTTTGCTTTGGCAGCCCTTCACTAAAAAATCATCGGTTTTATATTTTTCATCCAAAGGCGGCAATTTTTTTCCTGTGTCAATGATATACTCATAACGTTCCATTGATTCATCAAACAATTCAAAGGATTCAATGATGTCGGCTTCTTTTTCGGCTATGGTTTTTTTCATAAATTATTCGATTGCGATTTTAAGCAAGTGCGCTGATGTACCGATGTCCGTTACGGGAATTTCAAAATATACAACAGGATTTGTTTCATTCATAATTGCTGTTTTTAATTGTTTACACAGCAATGCCTTCCCCATTTTCAAATCATCTCATCTTCAAATTTTCAAATTAGCATTATTCCCACTCAATAGTTGCAGGCGGCTTGCTGCTGATGTCATACACCACACGGTTTACACCGCGCACATTATTGATAATGTCGTTGGAAGTTTTAGCAAGAAAATCATAAGGCAAATGACACCAGTCGGCAGTCATGCCATCGGTTGAGCTTACTGCGCGTAGGGCAACCATGTTTTCGTAGGTGCGCTCATCGCCCATCACGCCAACACTTTTCACCGAAGTGAGAATCGCGCCCGCCTGCCACACTTTATCATATAAGCCGAATGACTTCATATTGCGGATGTAAATGTCGTCCGCTTCCTGCAAAGTCTTTACGCGCTCGGGTGTGATTTCACCCAAAATTCTAACCGCCAAGCCAGGACCAGGGAACGGATGGCGATTCAGGATTTCGGGATGCAATTCCAATTCTTTTCCCGCTCTGCGCACTTCATCTTTAAACAAAAAACGGAGTGGCTCAACAATTTTCAATTTCAGCCTTTCGGGCAAGCCGCCAACATTGTGATGCGACTTGATGGTTGCCGAAGGTCCTTTCACGCTCACGCTTTCAATCACATCGGGGTAAATGGTTCCCTGCGCCAGCCACTTCACTTCGGGGTGTTTGTGCGCTTCTGCTTCAAACACTTCCACAAAAACTCTGCCGATGATTTTGCGCTTCTGCTCAGGGTCTGAAACACCGTTCAACTCTTTCAGAAACAAATCGCCCGCGCGAACGCCAACAACATTCAAGCCAAGATGCTCGTACTTATCCAACACATCTTCAAATTCGTTTTTGCGCAGTAAACCGTTATCTACAAAAACGCACAGCAGGTTTTTACCAATCGCTTTATGCAGCAACAACGCAGCCACCGATGAATCCACGCCACCGCTTAAACCCAACAGCACGTGTTCATCGCCTAATTGATTTTTCAGCGAAGCGATTGTTTCGGTAACAAATGAAGCGGGTGTCCAGCCGTGTTTGCAGCCGCAGATTTCAAACAAAAAGTTGTTGAGGATTTTGTGTCCTTCGGTGCTGTGATACACTTCGGGGTGAAACTGCAACGCATACGCCTGATTGCTGAAAGCATCTTTTTTTGAACGAAAAGCTGCCACTACTTTTGAATCGCTTTCGGCAACCAGTTCAAACTTGTCGCCAATGCTGCGGATAGTGTCGCCATGGCTCATCCACACCTGACTGTAATTGCTGACTTCATTCATCAGCTTATCTGCCAAATCCGTAATTTCCAAATGCGCTCTGCCGTATTCGCGCTTGTCGCTTTTTTCAACGTTGCCGCCATTTTGCTTTGCCAGCAGTTGCGCTCCGTAACACACGCCCAGCAAGGGTTTTGCGGCAATCAGCTTTGCAGTGTCAATGTATGGCGCATCGGTATCATTCACGCTTGCGGGGCTTCCGCTAAGGATAATTCCTTTCACGTCATCACCAATTTCAGGAATGTGGTTGTAAGGAACAATCTCGCAGTACACCTCGCTTTCGCGCACCCTGCGGGCAATCAGTTGAGTATATTGAGAACCAAAATCTATTATCAGAATTTTTTCGTGCATGGGCGCGAAACTATGGTATTCTTAAAAAGGTTTGAATACTAAATAAACATTTCTCATATTCGCCTCCGCTATACAACAGTTACAGGCTTCTCCTTCTCTCGCCTTTGTGATATTGTAATCAAAGCAGCGAACTAAATACACACCAAATTTTAAGGATTGATTTTTCAATCTGAAATCACCAAATCGTAAATCTAAAATAACAAGGAAATGTTCTACAACACATCCAGAGAACAAATGCTGATTCGTGAATACGGCAGGCACGTTCAGCGCATAATTGCTCACGCAATTGAAATTGAAGACCGCGAATACCGCAACAAATTTGCCAATGAAATCATTGAACTGATGGGGCAGTTAAATCCGCATTTGCGCAATGTGGAAGATTTCAAACATAAACTTTGGGATCACCTTTTTATTATGAGTGATTTTAAATTGGATGTGGATTCGCCTTACCCGAAAAAAACACGCGAAGATATTTTGCGCAAGCCCGAGCGTTTGCCTTATCCGAAATCAAAAATCCGCTTTAAGCATTATGGCAAACACGTGGAGCAGTTGGTACAAAAAGCCAAAGCTACCGAAGACCCCGAAAAACGCGATGGCTTTGCGCATACCATCGGCAACTACATGAAGTTAGTTTACCAAAACTGGAATAAAGAAAATGCCAATGACGATGTGATTAAAGACGATTTGCGTTTGTTGAGCGATGGCGAATTGAGCCTCGACAGAGAAGCGAATTTGAATTTGCTTTCGCGTGGTGGCTACAAACCGCAGCCTGTGCAAAACAACCGCCCGGGGCAAGGCAAAAACAAACAGAACAAACACAAATTCAAAAAGCCTTTCAAGAAGAATAACAATAACAACAGATAAAAGAGAGTATCCCAATTCATTCAATTCAAATTTACAATATTGACTTTCCATGATTTTAATTTAGATGCCAGCCTGATGGATGGCTTGCTGGCAATGAACTTTAAGCAGCCAACGCCCATTCAGCAACAGGCAATTCCAACTATTTTGGAAGGGCGCGATTTGATTGCATGCGCGCAAACCGGCACAGGAAAAACTGCCGCTTACCTGCTGCCTGTTTTGCATAAAATCACGCAATCGAACAGCCAGAATTTAAACACTTTAATTATTGCTCCAACACGCGAACTTGCTTTGCAGATTGACCAGCAAATCGAAGCGCTTTCTTATTTTGTTTCGGTAAGCTCTATGGCGGTTTATGGCGGTGGCGATGGCATTACATGGGAGCAGCAACGCAAAGCATTGGTGCAGGGAACCGACATTATCACCGCCACGCCCGGGCGTTTGATTCAAATGCTGATTTCAAATAAAGTGAACCTGAGCCACCTGAAACATTTGATTTTAGATGAAGCCGACAGAATGCTCGACATGGGTTTTTATGACGACATCCTTCGCATCATCAGCTTTTTACCTAAAGAAAGACAAACACTGCTTTTTTCGGCAACCATGCCGCCTAAAATCCGCTTGCTTGCTTCGCGGATTTTGA
>CAZSEG010000018.1:6586-18578 GCA_964605875.1 uncultured Chitinophagaceae bacterium | reverse complement strand
GATTTTGAAAAATCCAAGTGAAATAAATATTGCTATTTCTAAACCCGCAGAAGGCATCAATCAACAAGCCTACTTAGTGTATGACCCGCAAAAAGAAAGGCTGCTTGATAGCATTTTAAAGCGTGAAGAGTTTCAGTCCATCATCATTTTTTCGGGCACTAAAGAAGGGGTGAAAAAAATGGGCGCATCGCTTGCCCGCAGGGGTTTAAAGATTGCCGCATTTCATTCGGATTTAGAGCAAAACGAGCGCGAAGAAATTATGCGCAAGTTCAAAAACGGCAACCTGCGTATTTTGATTGGCACCGATATTCTTTCGCGCGGCATTGATGTGGAAGGCATTGATTTGGTGATAAATTATGATGTGCCTGCCGATGCCGAAGATTATGTGCACCGCATTGGCAGAACCGCCCGCGCAGCCAGCAAGGGAACGGCTATTACTTTTGTGAATGAAAAAGACCAGCGCAGGCTTTCATATATCGAAACGCTGATTGAAAAAGAAATTCCCAAGCTGCCGTTGCCCGAAGGTTTTGGCGAAGCGCCTGCCTACAAGCCGAATTTGCGAAGAAGCGATGAGCGAAGAAGCGGAGGAAATCGCGGAGGAAAAGGCAAGCCGCCTTTCAGGGGTGGGAGGAAGTAGAGCCGCAAAATTTTGCGGCTCTGCTTGCAGAAAAAAAATTCCCTAATTTCACACACAATATGCCAGAGTTATTACGGCTTTTTGGATTGCGGTTTTTCTTTTACAGCAACGACCATGAACCTTCTCATGTACACGTACGTAACGCAGACGGAGAAGCGCGATTTACTTTAGACCCTGTTGAGTGCATTGAAAACAATGGACTAAAGCCCAAGGATGTAAGTCTGGCAATTGCGATAATTGAAGAAAACAAAACTATCTTTCAGGCAAGATGGAATGAATTTTTTAAAAAATAATATTACACAATGAAATTCTTTGATTACAGGATAAAAAAAGTTTCGTTCACCAATGAGCTAATCATTGTTGAAACTATTGACGGAAAAAAAGGCTCTTTACCGCTCAGTAATTTTCCCAAGTTACACAAAGCTACCGAAGCCGTCAGGCAATCTTTTGAAATAGTAGGCAACGGATATGCCTTGCATTGGAAAGAGTTAGATGAAGATTTAAGCGCAGCAGGATTTTTTGAGCATGAAGAAGAATTGGTTTCTGCTCAATAACCGTACCAAATATTCAACCGATGAAAAAGTTTTTGAAAATAATTGCCGGAATTGCCGTTGTGTTGTTGTTGCTTTTTGCAGTTGCACAAATCACCGGAAACGGTTACCTGATTAAAGGACTGTGGGCATCATATTTGCACGGAAATAATTCTGCTACTATTGATGATGCTCGTTTTTTTGACACCCATGAAATTAAAGCTGCAAGCGAGGTTGACGAGTGGCAGCTTCACGACAACTACAACAAAACGGAACTTTCAAAACCGCTTAAAGATATTTTATCTTCTACTAAAAGCGTTGCGTTTTTAGTGGTAAAAAACGACAGCATTTTTTCGGAAAATTATTGGGATGACTATTCAGAAAATTCACAGTCCAATTCTTTTTCCATGGCAAAAAGCATCACTACCATGTTGGCGCAAATTGCCATTCAAAAAGGTGTTTTTAAAAGCTGGAATCAAAAAGTAAAAAGCATTTTGCCGGAAGTAAAAGGCGCTCATGCAGATGAATTGGAGTTGTGGCATTTGAGCGTTATGTGTTCGGGCATGGAGTGGGATGAAAAATACAAAGACCCATTCAGCGTAACGGCTAAAGCATATTACGGCAAAGATGTGCGCAAGCTGTTGCTGAGTTTGCCGATTGTGGATGAGCCGGGCAAAAATCATAACTATCAAAGCGGCTCTACGCAACTGCTTGGGCTTTGCCTGATGCAGGCAACGGGAAAGTCTTTGGCGGAGCTTGCTTCTGAATGGTTGTGGAAACCTTTGGGTGCAAAAAATGATGCCTTATGGCACACCGATGAAGTAGGTACCGAGATGGCTTATTGCTGCTTCAATTCCAACGCCCGCGACTTTGCCCGCTTTGGTAAAATGATGTTGCATAAAGGCAATTGCAACGGCACACAAATTCTTGATTCTGCTTTTGTAGAAATGGCAACTGCGAGCAAGTTAGTTCCTTATTACGGCTATTCGTTTTGGTTAGATGATTCGCACGGCACAAAAGTTTTCTACCAGCGCGGCATTTTAGGTCAATATATTATCAGCATTCCCGAGTACAACACCGTTATCGTAAGGCTTGGGCATCAACGCATTCCACCACAAAATGGAGCATTTCACACCGAAGATTTTCACGTGTTTGTTGAAGAGGTTTTGAAGATGGTGAAAGGATAATTGACCTAAAACCCGTCTTCCATTTTTGAATGTGCAACTCTGCCTTTTTTAAAAACCTGCCTGCCTTTGTTGATACCTTGACGCAATTTTTTCTGTTCTTCGGCAGGTAAGTGAATAGTTGTTTGACATTCGGCAGAGCAACAAGCATCAAACTTTTTGCGGCAATCATCACATTGTATAAACAGCAAATGGCAACCATCATTTGCGCAATTGTTGTGCGTGTCGCACAAGGTTCCGCATTGGTGGCAATGCGCAATCACTTCATCTGAAATGCGCTCGCCCAGCCTTTCATCAAATACAAAATTTTTGCCTTTGAATTTGTTTTCAAGTCCTTGGGCTTTTACCTGCCGCGCATATTCAATAATGCCGCCTTCGAGTTGATACACTTTTTCAAAACCCTTGTGCTTGTAATAGGCGCTTGCCTTTTCGCAACGGATACCACCCGTGCAATACATCACAATGTTTTTATTCTTATGCTCTTCTAAAATTTTTTCTACCACAGGCAACGCTTCTCTGAAAGCATCCACATCAGGCAGAATTGCGTTTTGAAAATGCCCCACTTCATGCTCATAGTGATTGCGCATATCCACAACAACAGTATTGGGATTTTCTACAAGCTCGTTGAACTCTTTTGCTTTAAGGTGAGTGCCTTTATTGGTTACATCAAATGTTGCATCGTTCAAGCCATCGGCAACAATTTTTTCGCGCACTTTTATATCTAATGCAAAGAATGATTTTCCATCATCATCCACTGCAATGTTCAATCGGATACCGTTCAAAAAATCGAAACTGTAGAGGTAAGTTTTAAAGGCTTCAAAGTTTTGTTCGGGAACAGAAACCTGTGCGTTGATGCCTTCGTGCGCTACATAAATTCTGCCCAACAAACTCAGGTCAATTAAATGCTTGTAAAGCGTGTTGCGAAACAAATCTGGATTATCAATATGCGCATATTGATAGAAAGAAAGCGTAACGCGGGGCGTAGGGTCTTGTTGAATACGAGCTTTCAGCTCCTTACGGTTGTATTTGTTGTGCAATTGCATATTGCAAACTTTTATTTGATGAGGCGCGAAGTTAGCAGTTTCAAATCATTCGCATATTGTCTTGGCTTATGATTTTCGTCAAATAGATTTTTGAAATATTCCGTCTGTTCAGAATTTGATTGTTCCGCTAAAAGACACATTATTGTTTCAGGTTTAATTCGGCAAGCAATAAGTCGTAAATTTCTGTCCAGTCTTTTAAGTAAATTTCGGTTGAAGTGTCTGCTGTTTTGGTAAAGGTTTTTGATGTGAAAAATTTGTCCGAAGCGGTTTGTTCGTCAAGTCCAAAATCAATTACCAATTGCTCAACTATCGGCTCGCTTATATGCGAAAAATTGTATATGCGCTTTTCGGCTTCAACTCGTTTAATGAATTGTAACGAAGCAACTGTGCAAAAGCAAACTTGATGTGTTTCTTCGTGCCATTTCAGTTCTTCTAAAAATTTTTCTTTGCTGATATTATTACTCAAAAAAACGTTTATTCGTTTCCGAATTTTATCGTCCGCAACAGGACCTTCTACAATGTCGTAATCGTGTAAATTAGTGTCATTTTGACGGTTCTGAATTACAAAATCAAACCACTCGCTGTTGTAAGTGTCAAATTTTAAGACTTTTATACTGTCGTCTTTGTAGGCGTATTCGTTAAATTCAAATTCTGTAATAAAACCTATATTGTCTGTTTCATCGCTTAAACGTTCCGCCCAGATTTTTGCTTGGTTAGGAAATTTGGTTACATAAAACCCAACACCAAAATCCTTAAATGGTTTGGCTTTTGCAAGGTCTATAACCTCAATCGGAGTGTAACTGCCGTGATAGAGTTTCATTTGGATTTATTCATTTTTTTTCCAGAGGTCAAATGGAATTTCATTTCATTTTAACCCGCCATTTTTATAGCACACATTATATAGGCTGCGTACCGCCCAAAAATCACTATCCGTATGCAATGCCCACCAATGTTTGTTCAGGAACTCCCAACCTCCGTATTTTTTTAGATAAAAATAAGCATCTTGCACATTCATTTTGTACGCCTCTGCAAAAGCAGGCACGATAAAACTGATAAAACTGATTTTATCGCTTGTGGCTTTGTCTATCGTTTTATTTTTTATTGTTGCCATAACACTATTGTTTTTCTCTTGCAAGGATAACGTTTTTTCTACGCAATAGTATTTGTATCTGCCCGAAAATTCATCACCACTCATCATTCATCTCTCATCACTAAAAAACACTTTTTTACGGCTTCTTAAATATTATTATAGATTTAAGTCCGCATTGATGCCTGTTTATTGTTCATGCTAAACGTGATTGATTATGGAAACAGGATTTTTACACGCTACGGCAGCAACCGAAATTCGCGGTTTGCTAAAGCAAATTGCTGAATTAAATGCCGCAAAAAACAAAGCCGCCTTTCCGCTGATTGAGCAGGCATTTTCGCTCGCGCAAAAAACAGACGATAATGTTTTGAAAGCTGAAACGCTTCATGCCAAAGCACAGTTTCATTGCGAAATCAACAGCAATTACGATGCTTCCAACGCGCTTTTGGAAAAAGCAATTGAAACTGCCGGAGAAGCAGCTTCGCTTGCGTTTTCAATAAAACTGAATGTTGCCATCGGCATAAATTATTACTACAAAGGCAATTTGGATATTGCTTTAAAATACTATGTCAGAGGTATTGAGCTTGCCGAAAAAAGAGCGCAAACGGATAACCCTAACCCAAGCGGATTGGCTTCATTATATTACAATGTCGCTACTGTTTTTTCGGGTAACGAAATGTTTGAATTACGCAAAGAATATCTTTTTAAAGCCCTCAGTATTGCCAAAGAACATAACAAAGATTTTTTAGAAGAACGCATCCTGAATGGTTTGGCGGGTGTGCTACTGGAGGAGAAAAATTTTGATGAGGCTTTGACGCATCTTTTTGTTGCGCTGAATCTTGCCGAACAACAAAAGGACACGGTCGGTTATGCCATCATTGTAAATAATATTGGGTTGGCTTACGTGGAGTCCGGCAGACACAACGATGCAATAGAATATTTGCTGAAAGGGCTTGCCATTAAACAGCAATCGGGCAATAAGCAATCTATCGCGCAATCGTTTACACACTTGGGGATTTGCTACAACAAAAGCGGTTATGCAACAGAGGCAATCCGCTATTTTAATTCGGCTATCGAACTGTTGCAGGAAATTGGCGCAGAGAAAAGTTTGTCGGAATGTTACATGAATATTGCCGAAAGTTATGCGGCTCTTGGCGAGTACGATAAAGCATACAGCTATCAGTTGCTTTATGATAAACTTAGGGATACATTATTCAGCAGCAATAAGGCGAATGTTATCAGCGAAACGATTTCATCTTTTGAACTTTCGCGCAGCACACGCGAAACGGAACGGCTTAGAAAACAATCGAAAAAAATAAATGAACTTGCAGAAAGATTAAAGCGCGGCAACAACGAATTGAAGCAGTTTACCAACTTGGTTGCGCACGATTTTAAAGAGCCGCTGCGCATGATTCGCGGGTATATTCAACTGATAAAAAAGCATTTAAAAAGTAACCTCACTGCCGATGAAGCCGACCTGATAAAAGCAGCCGAAGCGGGCGTAAAGCAAATGGATTTGCTGCTGCACAGCCTGATGGAACTTGCCAAACTGAACGCAAAACCCGTGATGACACAAGTGGATTTGAATGAAATTCTGTTGCAGGTAAAAATGAATCTTGCAGAAAAAATAAAATCGGCAGATGCAATTGTGTTATCGGAGGTTTTACCGATTGTACATGCCGATTATATTCAGATGGTGCAGTTGTTTCAAAACCTGATTGGTAATGCAATTAAATACAATCAGAACGAACAGCCGCAGGTAAAAATTTCTACACAAAAATTTGAAACACATTTGAATATTGTGGTGGCTGACAACGGTATAGGTATTGATGAAAATTATCGTCAAAAAGTGTTTGAGTTGTTTCAAAGACTACATTCCAAATACGAATACACCGGCTCGGGCATCGGGCTTTCGATTTGCAAAAAAATTATGGATGGATTAGACGGTAAAATCTACGTTCAGGACAGCGAATTAGGCGGTTGTGCGTTTGTGTTGGAGTTGCCGTGTTGAGGAGAAACTTCTAAAAATTCCGCTTACACCCGCTTAATTTCCGCGCCCAGCGCATTTAATCTTCCATCAATGTTTTGATAGCCTCTGTCTATTTGGTCAATGTTGTGAATGGTTGATTTTCCTTCGGCACTCATGGCTGCAATCAGCAACGAAACTCCTGCGCGAATGTCGGGAGATGTCATAGTGATACCGCGCAATTTATAGTCTCGATTAATACCTATAACCGATGCGCGATGCGGGTCGCAGAGAATGATTTGCGCGCCCATGTCAATCAATTTATCTACAAAGAACAAGCGACTTTCAAACATCTTTTGATGAATCAGCACGCTGCCTTTTGCCTGTGTGGAAACCACTAAAACTATCGAAAGCAAATCAGGTGTAAAAAGAGGCCAGGGACCATCAGCGATTGTCAAAACAGAGCCGTCAATGAATCGCTGAATCTCATATTGCTCTTGCGCAGGAACGTAAATATCATCTCCCCGAATTTCCATTTCAATGCCTAACTTTTGAAACACGGGAAGAATATTTCCGAGCATATCCACGCGGCAATTTTTTATGGTCAGTTCGCTTTGCGTCATTGCTGCCATGCCGATGAAAGAGCCAATCTCAATCATGTCGGGCAACATGGCGTGTGTTGTGCCGTTCATCTGCTCCACGCCTTCAATGTAAAGCAGGTTTGAACCCACGCCTGAAATCTTTGCGCCCATGCGGTTAAGCATTGAACACAACTGTTGAAGATAAGGCTCGCAGGCAGCGTTGAAGATGGTTGTTTTTCCTTTCGCCATCACTGCGGTCATCACAATGTTTGCGGTTCCGGTTACGGAAGGTTCATCTAACAAAATGTATGTGCCATGAAGGTTGTCGGCTTCTACGCTGTAGAAACTTTCATTGCTGTCGTAATTGAATTTTGCGCCTAACTTTTCAAAGCCCAGAAAATGCGTGTCTAATCTTCTTCTGCCGATTTTATCGCCACCGGGTTTTGGCATATATGCCTTTTTAAAGCGCGTAAGCAGCGGTCCCATTATCATTATCGAACCACGCAACGATGCGCCTTTCTTTTTGTATAAATCAGACTTTAAAAAATCAAGATTCACTTCATCGGCTTTGAAGGTGTAAGTGTCTTCCGAAACCTTATTCACTTTAACGCCAAGGTCTTTGAGAATATCTATCAAAGCCAGCACATCGCGAATGGCCGGAATGTTGCTGATGGTAACTTCTTCGGCTGTGAGCAGCACCGCGCAAAGTATTTGCAGGGCTTCGTTTTTCGCGCCTTGCGGTGTGATAGAACCTTTCAGTTTTTTTCCTCCGGTTACTTCAAATGAGTTTGGCATTGTTGTTTTATTTTATGCTAAAAAAGAGAATGATTCCGGCAACTGTTCGGTTTTGTTTAAACAGGTTTTTGTTTGTGTATAATCAGGTGAACTTTGAACAGCTTTTTGATTTGGTTGTTTTTTTAATCGGCTCATATTTCTGCAAATTTTCAGAGGTTGTTTGTTCTTGGAAGCAGTTTGTTTTTTTCCACAGAGATTTAGACACAAAGGTTTTATTTCTCTGCGCCTTCGCGCGAAACATAAATTCCTTTTTTTGTTTCTTTAATTTTTATATTCACATCTATAAAAAACTTAGATTTATGAAAAAAATATCTACACTCATGTTTGCAGCCGCAGTTGCCGTTGCAACATTCGCGCAAGCGCCACAGGCATTCAATTATCAGGCGGTAGCACGCAACGGCAGCGGGCAAACGCTGACGAACCAAAGCATCGGCATCCGCTTCACGGTTACGGATGCGGCAAGTGGTGGCACAACGCTTTATGAAGAAACGCAAACCAAAACCACCAACCAGTTCGGTTTGTTCACTGCCGAAGTGGGCAAGGGAACTGTGGCAAGCGGAGCTTTCAACACCATTGACTGGAGCGCGGGCGACCGCTACCTGCAAGTTGCCATTGACCCTGCGGGCGGCACAAGCTACACCACGCTCGGTACGGCACAATTATTGAGTGTGCCATACGCGCTTTATGCCGCAAACAGCGGTGGATCGGCTTGGACGGTTTCGGGCAACAACATTCACAATTCAAACAGCGGAAATGTGGGCATTGGGATAACATCTCCTGCCGCAAAACTTGATATTGCGGGCAATAACAGTTGGGATTTAAGCACTTCGGCAGGTGATGTAAGAGTGGGCAGTGCTGCCTACAGCCTGCGAATAGGTGTTGCCACAGGCGGTGGCGGTGCAGGTGATGTAAATATTGCTTCGGTAGGCGGGTCGAACAGGTTGTTTTTAGGAGGCGGAACAAATTTCGATACATTGAGAACGCTTACAATAGCCAACGGCAATGTGGGTATCGGAATCACCAATCCGAAATTTCCGCTTAGTTTTCCTGATAAGTTGGGTGATAAAATTGCGCTTTTTGGCACAAGCGACATTCACTACGGGTTTGGCATCCAAAATAGTCTGCTTCTAATACACAGCAGCACAGCAAGTTCTGATATTGCCTTTGGCTATGGCGGAAGCAATATATTTACCGAAACAGTGCGTATAAAAGGTAACGGCAGAGTTGGTATCGGCACAACTACACCTTCGGCTAAGTTTGTGGTTAGGGATGGAAACAGAACTATCTTTATTGGCGGAACTTTGGGTGGCGGAACTTTTTCAGGTATGGAAATATACTATAATGCTTCATTGGCAAAGTACGGCTTACTTAATGGCGGCTCTTATTTAAGTTTTTACTACGGTGCTGACTCTTCTTCTGTGGGAAGTTCGGTTGCAAGATTTAACGGTTCTACTTCTTTTGAACCTTCAGCAAACAATGTAACCTCTTTAGGGTCTTCAACGCTCAGATGGACTGCCGTTTATGCTGTCAACGGTACTATTCAGACTTCTGACGAAGCTCAAAAAACAAATGTTGCCAACATCAATTACGGGTTGAATGAAGTGATGAAGTTGAATCCCGTTGCCTACAACTGGAAAAACGAGAAAATGAATTTGGGCGGTAAAAGAAGTTTGGGCTTTTTGGCGCAAGACCTTGAAAAAACCGTTCCCGATGTAGTGGTGCGCGAAGCAATTCAAGCGGATAAAGAAACAGGGGAATATCCTAAAGATGCTACTGAATATGGCGTAAAATATTCAGAGTTAATTCCCGTTCTGACCAAAGCCATTCAGGAACAACAGCAACTGATAGAGCAACTCAACAAAAAAGTGGATGAGTTGAGCAGACAGATTCAGAAGTAATTACTGCGGTTGAATATTTTTTAAAAAGCCCTGCCGGATTAAAATTCGGCAGGGCTTTTTTTTGCGGCTGTTTTTCCCTCCTTGAGAAGATTGAGAAGTGAAAGGCATATAGAATGCTGATGTGTGTATGATTGTCATGATTTAAAAAGATAATCATAAAAATCCTAATGAATCAGCGTTCTATTTCTTTCTTCACCTCATGCTTTCGCGGGTTTTTCAATACTTACATAAACACAAAATCTTTTCGGGGTTTTTGGTGATTGCTTATTCGCTTGCCATCATTTTGTTGCACGACACTTTTGTAAATATTTCAATTTTGGTGATGAATAATTATTCGTTGCCTGTTTACAATATTTTGGTGCGCAATGTTTTTGGCGGTTTGGGTTTTGTGCTTTTTGTTTTTCTCCTTTTTAAAATCACAAAAAGCAATCAAAAATTATTGTTGCTGTTCTACCTGTTTTCGGTTGCTGTTTTAATGGGTATTCACGCGGCATTTTTGTTTGAAATGAATATTGAAATTATTCATGCCATAGAGTATGCGCTGCTTGCTTTGCTGATGTATTCATTTACGGGTAGATATGGTGCGGCAATTATTTTTTGCATTCCGGTAATGCTGATAGACGAATGGCGGCAATACCTTGTGTTGTATCCGGGTTACACGCAATATTTTGAGTTTAATGACATTGTGATGGATGTGTTGGGCTGCGGTTTTGCGATGCTTGCTTTGAAAATTTCGGGTGTTGAATTTTCGGGTAAAAACGTTGCCGTTTTTTACAAACGTGCAGAATTTATTTTCCTCGCAATTTTTGTTTTCTCTTTTTTTATTCTGTTGCAAACTTGCGTGTTTTCTGCGCACATAAAATATTCATGCAACAACACGCTTATTCCGTTAAGCAAATTAGAAAATCCCGATTCGTTTTGGCAGATACACAGCTTTACAAAAGCAACATATCACGTGCTTTCTCCCGTAAACGGAATGTTGATTATTACCGCGCTGTGCTTGTTTTTTATGGCTTTGGACGGCTACTCTTCTTCGGCTAAAACATCGCCATCCAAAATGGTTTGACCCACCGAAACTTTTGGCGTTACACCTGCCGGAAGAATCACTGTAACCTGACTGCCAAGTTTTATTAACCCGATTAAATCGCCTTTGTTTTTTTCTTCTCCTGCTTCAATAAAATCAACAATTCTTCGCGCAAGCAAACCCGCAATTTGAATCACTTTATATCGCTTGCCATTTGCATTTTCAAACAACATTTCATTATGCTCATTTTCAAAACGAATACCGAAAGGATTATCGTTTGCCACCGCATTGTTGAATTTTCCTTCTACATATTTTTTTGAAACAACTTTCGAGTTTTGCGGTGCGCGTTGATAGTGAACATTCGTAACGTTCATCACTATCGAAATCATTGTGCCTGCGGTATCCACATCTTTTGTCCACACGTCAATAACGCCATATTTTCCTTTCAGCACTTTTATGGTGGAATCGTTCCACGGTGTAATGCTTGCTACCAAACCATTTGCGGGACTGATGTAAACTTTTTCACCTTGATTTATTATGCGCTGCGGACAACGCAAAAACCAAAAGCGGTAATATGCTGCAAGTAGAACTGCAATAACTGAAATGGTTATCAGTGTATATTTTAATATTCTCATTTTACTTTTTTAAATCACTTCACAATATAATTCCCTTTTGAATCCACACTCACTTCCGGCAGTTTTTTATGCTGCTCAAAATAGTTGTAAGCAGGTTGTATTGACTTCCAAAAATCACTCAGAAAACTGTATGAAGTTTGAGTGTGTTTTATGATGTTTTGCTCCGTCATTTTGAAAGGAAAAATATGCACGGGAATTGTGTTTTGCCCCGCAGCTTTTGCCAGCATTGCCACAACATAAATTTCTTCTATCGGTGCATTTTCCATCGCTAAACAACCAACACTCACACACATTCCATGAATGTAAATATCTCCACCGCGTGGCAGTTTGTTTATGATTTCATCGCGTTTGTTTGGGTAGTTTAAACCCAAAGAAAGATGAAAATTACTTGCGGGATTAAAAACTTTTATTTCGTAAAAACCTTCGGGAACTTGCTGGTCGCCCTGTTTCTTTTTCGGTCCTAAAATTCCTGACGCATAACAAATAGGAAATGTATCGTACAACACATATTTCGTGCCGTTCCATTTCCATATTTCCAGCAGCTTTTCCTCTTTGAAAGCTCTGAAATAAATTTCACCGAATTTATCCGTTTCCGTTTTCTCGCATTGCTTT
>CAZSEG010000018.1:0-6576 GCA_964605875.1 uncultured Chitinophagaceae bacterium | reverse complement strand
TGCTTTTCAATCCGTTTGATATTTTTCTCCAACGCAACATCCACCCTGCTGAAAGCTATCTGCCTTTCGAGAAAGTTTGTGTCTTTCACCATAAATGAATTTGCAAAAAGAAACATTAAAAACAGCGACATGAAACTAAAACGATTTTTTGTTTTTTCAGGAGTGCAAACATATCCGTTGGTTTAAATCAAAGGCACTTTTTGTGAAACTGAATTTGTTCACAGCTCTAATATGTATTAGTAAGTAAATATTTATAATTAAAGAAAGCTATACATTATTAAGTCGGTGTATTACTTGATAAGTTTATTAAAGCGGCTATTGACTTTTTGCTTATTCCATTTCTACCAACACTTAATTAACATTAAACATCGTGTATTTTCAATAAGTACAAACAAAATTCACACAATGTGAATAGCAGATTAACAGCCGTTTGATGAAAGAAAGTAGTTCACATAAGGTGTTTGGCATTGTGTATTACCGACAAGTTATTCTTTCTGAAAATTAAGAAACAGGCGGATGTGCAGAGCGACCATTTTTCCAAATCTGTTTTCAATGAAAAAATACACCATTATCCACATCTTATTCTACACTCTGTGAACAGATAGTGATGAGTGATGAATTATGAGTTGTGAGTTTGTGTTACCATCACTTATTACTCATAATTCATCACTCATCACTCATTTTCAGTTTGTCGTTTGACTTATGCCGCTCACTATCGCGCTTGGTTTTCTTTGCCATATTCTTATTAAAAGCATCCGTTAAGTTCACTCCTGTCTGATTGGCAAGGCATATCAAAACCCACAGCACATCAGCCATTTCATCAGCTAACTCAACATTTTTGTCGCTTTCTTTAAAAGACTGTTCGCCATACTTTCGCGCCATGATACGCGCCACCTCACCTACTTCTTCCATTAAAATAGCTGTGTTGGTGAGTTCATTAAAGTAGCGGACACCTACCGTTTTTATCCAATTGTCCACTTCCAATTGCGCTTGTTCTATTGTCATTATAGTATTGTTTTAATGAAAAGGTGAAAATTCAACTATTTATTTACTTTCAACCCGCAAAAACAAACATTCTTAAAAAGTATGGATATTAAAACTGAACAAAAAGAAGGCGTTTTGGTGTTTTTCCTCAACGGAAATTTATTGGGCGAACACGCAAATGCGCCCGTGATGGAAAAGCTGAAATCAAGCATTGAAGCAGGAAGCAACAAAGTATTGTTTAACTTGAGCGAACTGAAATTTATCAACTCAACAGGTTTGGGTATGTTGCTGACGGCTTTGACCAAAACCCGCAACGCAGGCGGAGAAATGACACTTACCAACGTGCCCGACCAGATGAACAAATTATTGATAATGACCAAGCTGAAAGATATTTTCAACGTTCACGAAAGCGAATCTGCCGGAATAGCTTTTCTTCAAAACGCATAATTATTATATTCGCATTTTTTCAGCGTGGCAGTCTTTGTATTGCTGCGCTGTTTTATTTCAAACAATGAGTTACGAGTTACAGGTTACGAGTTACAAGTGGAGCAAAGCAGGTTTGATTTTGCTTGAATCACTTTTATTTTCTCGCAACCCGCAACCCGCAACCCGCAACTTCTAAAAAATGTACACAGACATATTACTCGGGCTTCAATGGGGCGATGAAGGCAAAGGAAAAATTGTAGATTATTTAGCTGACAGGTATCAGATTATTGCGCGTTTTCAGGGCGGTCCAAACGCGGGACACACGCTTGTTATTGATGGCGTAAAAACGGTGTTGCACACAGTTCCAAGCGGTATTTTAAAACCAAACGTTATCAATGTAATTGGCAATGGCGTGGTGATTGACCCCACAACTTTGCTGAAAGAAATTGAGCAACTTCAAGCCAAAGGTATTGATGTTTTGAAGCGTTTATTAGTTTCAAAAAAAGCGCATTTGATTTTGCCAACACACAAAATTTTAGATGCCGCATCCGAATCGGCAAAAGGGCAGGAAAAAATCGGTTCAACACTGCGCGGAATTGGTCCAACTTACATGGACAAAACAGGAAGAAACGGTTTGCGCATTGGCGATATTTTAGAAAAAGATTTTCGCCAGCGTTACGAAAAAGTACGCGACAAACACCTGCATTTGCTTACGCTTTACAACTATGATTTTTCATTAAAAGAAATTGAAGCGCAATGGTTTGAAAGCATCGAGCAAATCAAAAAATTGCAGTTGATTGATGCAGAATATTATTTGAATGATGCGCTGGCAAGCGGCAAAAAAATTCTTGCCGAAGGCGCGCAGGGAACAATGCTCGACATAGATTTCGGAACGTATCCTTATGTTACTTCGTCCAACACGGTAACAGCGGCAGCCTGCAACGGTTTGGGTATTCCGCCAACCAGAGTGCGCGAAGTGATTGGCATTGCAAAAGCATATTGCACACGTGTGGGCAGCGGTCCTTTTCCGACAGAATTATTAGACACCGTGGGCGATAAAATCCGCAGTCAAGGCAACGAGTTTGGTGCTACCACCGGTCGCCCGCGCAGGTGCGGATGGTTTGATATTCCTGCAATGCGCTATGCTTGCATGATTAACGGTGTTACGCAAATTGCCATCACCAAAGCGGATGTGCTGAATGATTTTGAAAACATCAGCGTGTGCACGGGTTACGAAATTGAAGGAACGCTTACGCAGCAGATTCCGTTTGATTTGTGCGGCTTGAAAGTAAATCCTGTTTACAAAGAACTTGCGGGATGGAATCAATCGTTGGCGGGTTTTAATGATTTTGAAAATCTGCCGAACGCATTGAGCGATTACCTGAAATTTTTAGAAACAGAATTGCGCGTTCCCGTTTCAATGCTTTCCACTGGTGCGGGAAGGGAGGAGTTGTTGGTGAAGGGAATCGCAGAAACGGTTTGATTAAAAACGAATTTTGAGTATCATTTTTTAAGAAAAGTAAAGGATATAGAATAAGAGTAAAAAGATAGAAACAAAAATATTGGCGTTGCAGTAGTTTTTTTGCACAACTAAATCTGGAAAATTTAAGAAAGAAAAACAGCATGATAACGCGCCCGTTCGGGCGTGTTCTTGTGTGTAGTTTTCAATCTTTCGAGGCTTTTCCAGATGCCTGTTGTGTGTTGAATGCGAAGCATAAGGTTCACGCCTTTTTATTGAGCAAAAGTCCGATTATCGAATCTTCTGTCGGAAATAAAAATCATAATATGTTCAACACGAACAATCCAAAATACCTTCCCGAAAATTCAAAGTTCAAATTTCATTCTTATGAAGAATTTTGCTTCATTGACGATGACTCTTCGTTTCTTTTTATGAACGATACTATTTTGAAAACCACCTATCCCGGTATTTCAAGAAATTCATTCGATACCATTCAGGCTGCGTTGGAATATTTTACAGCCAATCCTCATAAAAAAAGGCTTGTGTTTCTTGACCTCAACATCGGGCTTAATACAGGCTTTGATTTTTTAGATGCGTTATTAAAAACTCCTGCATCCAATGCAGACATCATCATGCTCACCACATCCAACGAGCCTGAACACATTCAAAAAGCATTTGCTTACCCTGCCGTAAAAGCCTATATTTTTAAGCCGTTGACGATAGAAATTATCAGTCAAATTGCTCAAGTGGATTGAAAAATTGCTTTTGAATTTATTCTTCAGCAAGAGGTAGATTAAAAGGAAACAAACAAAATCTTGTTATGGAATTCTTTTCTCATCTTTGAAGCAATAGAAATGAGTTTAAAGTCCACCGTCATTCGCCTTGCTGCATCTGTGATTGTGCCGCGAATTTATCGCGAGCAAAAAGATGGCGTGCAATTACAGCGCGAAACATTTCATAATTTAGTTCAGCAAGCCGACCACACTGTTTTCGGCAGGCAGCATAATTTTAATTCCATCAGCACTTATGGCGATTTTGTTCGCGCAATTCCCATCCGCGATTACGAAGAAATAAAAGACTACATTGAACAAATTGCTGATGGCAAACCCGATGTGCTTTGGCAAGGCAAGCCGCTCTATTTTTGCAAAAGCAGCGGCACGACTTCGGGCACAAAATATATTCCGCTTACCAAAGAAAGCATTGCCGAGCAGATTCGCGCAGCACGCAATTCATTGTTGTGTTATGTGCATGAAACAGGCAAGGCAGATTTCTTTAATCATAAAATGATTTTTCTGCAAGGCAGCCCTGAGTTGGATGTGCATGGGGCGATTCCTTCGGGCAGGTTGAGCGGCATTGTATATCATCATGTTCCTGCATGGCTGAATAAAAATAGGATGCCTTCGTACCAAACTAATTGCATTGATGATTGGGAAGAAAAAGTTACCGCAATTGCAAAAGAAACATTGCAGGAGCGCATGAGCCTGATAAGCGGTATTCCACCCTGGGTGGTGATGTATTTTGAACGCTTGCAGGAACTTAGCGGTAAAAAATTTATCAAAGATATTTTTCCAGACTTCAATGTGTTTGCTTACGGTGGCGTGAACTATGAACCCTACCGCAGCCGCATCGAACAGTTGATAGGCAGAAAAATTGCATCGGTAGAAACCTATCCTGCAAGCGAAGGTTTTTTAGCCTTTCAGGATTCGCAAAAAACAAACGGTTTATTGCTGAATCTGAATGCAGGAATTTTTTATGAATTTGTAAAGCCCGATGATTTAGGCAAGTCCGATGCACAGCGCATCATGTTGCAGGATGTGGAGCTTGGTGTGAATTATGCTTTGGTGATTTCAACCAATGCGGGCTTGTGGGCTTACAGCATTGGCGACACCGTGAAGTTTGTTTCAAAAAATCCTTACCGAATAATTGTAACAGGAAGAGTAAAACATTTTACTTCAGCTTTTGGCGAACACGTAATTGCCGAAGAAGTGGAAGCGGCATTGCATCAGGCATTGCAAAAACACGGTGGCGCAGTAACGGAATTTACGGTTGCTCCAAACGTAAATCCCGAAGGAGAATTGAGCTATCACGAATGGTTTGTTGAGTTCAAACAAGTTCCGCAAAACCTTTCGGCATTTGCAGAAGAAGCCGATAAAGCCTTGCAGGAAAAGAATGTTTACTACTTCGATTTGAGGGTTGGCAATATGTTGCAGTGTTTAAAAATTCGTGTGTTGCCCGAAGGCGCGTTTAATAATTACATGAAGAGCATCGGCAAATTGGGCGGGCAAAATAAAGTGCCGCGTTTGAGCAACGACAGAAAGATTGCAATGAAAATCAGTGATGAGTTATGAGAGATGGGTTATGAGTTGGGGCGAATGCAAGCCACATCTCGACTTACGGATTATTTACGTTTTTCAATCAACTCATATCTCATAATTCATCACTCATCACTCTTTGGTCTAATCTCAATTTATCCCAAAATTTGTTTTAAATAATACTTGGCAAACACAAGAGTTATTTATTCGGTAAGTGATTTCTTTTTTCAGGCGAAAATCTTTTTTGCTGTGCTTGTTTTTTTCGCTTTATGCAATTGCGGTAAAAACGCTTTCGGCATCAAGCTGGTTAGGCGAAATGCTTAGGCTCGGCTTATCTTTTGTGCTTCCGATTTTCTTTCTGACGATTATTTATTTTATCTTTTTTAGAAGGAAAAGAATTTATTTTTTGCTGTTGCCGCTTGCTTTGCTTTTAAGTTTTGCAGACAATTGGTTTGCTACTGCATCAATTCCAAAACCAACCGGAAACCCGCACAACTCCTGCGCTCCTCTTTTGTCGTCAATATCATCTTTCAACCGAAACTTTCCAATCGGGTTTCCCGATTGATGCCTTACAACAACTTCTTCATTAGTAGCAACTTCAAAGTAGCTGTTTAGTTCCACATATCTTTCCTTGTGTTTCTCTTTACACGCAGCTATGTAAAGAATTGAAATAATAATTAAAGAGAATTGAAAGTAACGTTTCATACCGTATTTATTTCACCCACTTCATCACTTTGCTTCTTTGTTTATCGGCAATGCGCACGATGTAAATTCCTTTGGCAAATGTTGTTGTTTCAACAAACATATTTCCATCGTTTAATTGTGATGAATAAACCTGCTTTCCATTCACATCAAAAATTTCAACGCTTGTATTCCAAAGCGTTTCGCTTGAAGTAATCAGAATGCCATCGGCTTTTTTGATTAAATAAACAGGCAATTGTTTTTCGCTTTCATCAATGCCGATAGAGCAAAGTGTTTTACCCGCAGGCAGCAAACCTCTTTCGTATAATCGTTGAGAAATCGGGCAGTAGTGAATGCCGTTGTACAGTTGCTGGTCTGCCTGCAACAACAAATTTGCTGCGGCTAAAAAATCTATGTTTTGCGCATAGCCATAATGTGTTTGAAAAATCAATTTGTCGGTTACTTGTTTTCCTATATCGCTCCACAATTGCATCAGCATACTGCTCCAAATTTCGCCATTGCGATAGATGCTTGTAACCATATTTGTCGGATACACTTTTGATGAATTTACCACGCGCCCGTTCCAGTATTCATTGTGTCCGTCCCAGTTGTAAACCCAGCCCCAATTGAAATCATTTATGGCACGTGAATAAGAAGCAGCATTGTAATCACAAAATGCTTCATCCAATGCTTCGCGCTGGCTGCCAACGTTAC
>CAZSEG010000017.1:11020-31610 GCA_964605875.1 uncultured Chitinophagaceae bacterium | reverse complement strand
GTCACCAATAAGATACTCCTGATTGGATACGCATTGGTTAGGAAACCTTTTTATGGTATCAGGCGTTATCAGAAAAGTGTAGAAACATTTAGTTCTTAGCACCTGCCCGATTAACCACCAGTCTCTGCCATTGGCATGTTTGGTAAACACCATTTCGTTACCTGTGGGAATATCAAGCAATACATTTTTTTTTCTATAATATGCTCTTTGCCAAAGTCACCATCAGTGTTCAAAACAGTATGGTACAGCCCTTTTGTAACAAATGTATCCAACGTATTAAGTGTATCACTAAGTAAATTGAAAATGTAATATACTCCCGCTAAGGCAGGAGCAGGAATTGCAGTAACACTTCTTGGCACCCTTTGCCCGCCAATTGCTATATAGGGTGCCCATACATAAGACACGTAACCAAAACTAAGACTATCACTATTCGGTATCTTCTCATCCCACTTATTAGCTATATAGTTGCCATTAGTATAAAATAAAAGGTTGCCATCTTTATCTGAAATAGTACAACTTGCACGCGCAAAATTCATTCCTAAACTGTCATAGCTAATCGCTCTTGGATTGATGCTAAAATCAAGTTTGGTTATTCCGTATTCAGCATTAGAATCAATTATACCAGCCCAACTGTCATATCCTTCTAACCAGATATAGTCATGCTTTTGACAAGCAACAGTACTCCACCACAAGCAAACAGCAACAAGGATTTTGTATCTTATCATTTTATGATGCTTAACTTGCCCGAATATAAGGATTCTCCATCGGATACTACCTTCACATTATATAGCCCATTGGTAAAATTGCGCGTATCTATGGTCAGTAAACCTTTCTCAAATAACTGGTTACTCATCATTACTTGTTGACCAAGCATATTTACAATAAATATTTCGCACCGTCTGTTTATCGGCAAGCTGCAAGCTATATACACTTTATCACTTGTCGGGTTTGGATACATCACAAACGCTTGCGCAGGTTTCTCTCTTTTCGCCCTGCTTATCCATTCTTTCTCTTTTTTGTAAGATACATTGCAGGCTGCCTCATCATCAAACATCGTGGTGTCCACCTTCATGGCATATAAGCTGCGGGCAAGCGCGGTAGCTTCGCCACCTTCCAGCGGGCACATAAAAGCAAGGTTTTCAACTATGCTCCACTCCCCGGTGGTAAATGTATCTATATCTTTTACCACAGTGTTCAGGTAAACAATATTGATGTCCTTATACCATTGCTCTATGCTTCGATTGGGTGTTATGGCGTTGTACATGGCAATCACGCTGTCTGCCCATTCGTACCTGATAACAGCCCAATCGCTCATAGCAGTTGCCACACTTCCTTTGGAATTTAGTATCTGAATTTTTAATGAGTCGGCTTGCGCGGCAAGAATGTTTTTCTGTTCTTGCGTAAGCGTGGTGTCGGCATACTCTTCTTCGATAAGGTATATATAGCGCATCAGCGAATCCCGGTAATCATAGTGTGCAGACAAGATGGCAGCAGGTGATGAATCTAAGCGCATCAGCATGTGTTTATTTTCGGCTGCGCCATACAGCCGCCCTAAAGCCGCAGTATCTTTAACAGCAAGAAACCACTCGGCAAGGCTGCCTGATGTAACTAAGCTGTCATGCAGTTTCAGCCTTTTATACAGTTCCATTTCGTATTGCCAGAACAGGGCTTCGCCTAATTCGTTCAGCAAGGTATCATCCCCGTTCATAATGGCGGTATCTAAGCTGCTGATACTATACTCCCTTACTTCTTAAAGTCGGAAAATAAAAAGCAACAATTTTTGAAAATAAAAAGCAACAATTTTCAGACACAAATTTTTTCCGAAGGTAATGGATAATTATATGTCAGCACCTCAACTTTTTTCTTCTGCGGCTTGTTTGAAGTAGCGTTATTCACACAAACAGTATAATGATGCTTCTGTTGCCCCCAAATCCCATCGTAAACGTAGCCGTACCATCTACAATTACACTGTTTCCTTCCCTTTTGTAGCGCACCGGAATAGGCATAAATCCGGCAGCACCCGTGCCGTAAGTTGTTACATCGTGCCAACCGCTATCAGCATCACCCTTGCTGATTAAATGCGTTACGGAAGTCGGGCTGCCGCCATCATTCATAAACAAAATAATGTCATCTTGTTTGAAGAAATGATTGCGATTACCGATTAGCTCATATTCATTGGGCTGCAAGCCGATGTATTCCAATACATCTTTCACTTTCACACCTGCCCGCCAACTTTTGTTCGCCACGCTTTTGCGTTTTAGCTCCCACATCTTATCCTCGCAGTTAAACTCCATTGGCATATTGGGTTTTATTGCCATCACAAACCCGCGAAAACGCTCGTGCAGCCTGTCTTCATAACCAAAGCTCACAACCGCTTCATCACCCACATGAATTAAGCTCTGCGCAGCAAGTCCGCTCTGCTTATGCGTTGTCAGCTTCGGCAGCGAAATCGTGCAGGTATCGGTAAGCGTTTTCCAACTGCTTTCGATTTTTACCTCGCAGATGTATGGATAGATGTACTTCCCAAGTTCAATATTTGTTCTGCATATCACCATTATACTTTTCGCGCCTCTGCTTCGCTTTTTAAAATCAATTCATTTGGTTGGTCGCTCACGCAATCAAAATGGAACGGCTGCAAATCTTCCGTACCCTGCTTGGGTGTCAGCCCGCCACTTTCAATCACCAACCAATAAATGCCCAACTCATTCAGCAGTTGATGCTCCACTTCCACCATCACAGGAGCAATACCGATGTGGCTTATCCATTTCGTTTTCTTCATCGGGTATTTGCTGTTGTCATCACTCAGCAATCCGTCAATCGAAACCGTGTAATCGCCCTGATTGATATACTCTTTGAAAGTACCCGGTCTGCGTTGTCCCTGCACAGCCGTTTTTATGATGTCTTTCTGAAAGTTCACTGTTACAATACAGGCAGGTACTTTCATGTCGGTTGTTGCAACTCGTCTTTGTTGCATATAGTCATAATACGATACCTTGTAAAAGGTGATAGGCATAAACACAGGCGTACCAAAAGCATCGCTTTTGTCTTGCAGGTCATTACCTGTAAGAACATTTACATTTCGGTAGCCTAACTTGTCATACACTGCCGAAGCTGCCATTGTATTTAACTCTATTATCATCCTGCGGGTTGTTGTGCCATTTGAACTTCAAAATCACTCACGGCAGCTAATAAGCCATCGGCTACCTGCCGCTTCGCATTAGCTACCCCTTCGCGTAAATTATTAGTGTGTATCTCTATTTTACCTACCAACTGGTTAATCGTTACGCGCACATTGCGACTGCCTTCGCTGCTTCCTTTGCTCCCTTTAAAGTGAGAGATGAAATTTTTGTAGCTACCGAAAGTTTAATGAACAAAAAACGGAAGTAAATATGCCGATAAAACACCTAAGCGGAGATCCGCGTGTGCGTATCAATGAGATAAAACAGGAGTTGGCAAAGTTGCCTGTTATTGTAGCCAATACTGCTTTAAACCACTTTTTAAAGAACTTTAAAACCGAAAGCTGGGAGGGGCAAAAGTGGAAGAAACGCAGTAACTGGTCAAATCGCAAAGAGGCGGATAGCCTATTGAATGCAAGCGGTCAACTCATCCGCTCCCTTACTTCACACACAAGTGGTGCAAACGTGAAAGTGTTCGTAAAAGAACCTGCCAATAAATATGCAGACGCTCACAACTTTGGCGGCACAATTACAATACCTGCCAACAAGAAAACAGAAAAATGGGCATGGCGAATGTTTTACATGGCACAGCTCGGCACAGAAAAATCATTTTACAAAGCCATTGCTCTGCGTATGAAAAGCGGAAAAAGCATGACTGTGAAAATGCCTAAACGTCAGTTTATAGGCGAAAGCGAAAAGCTAAATACAGCCATCAAAAACAAATGGGATAAATTTTTAGAAGCAAAATTCAAATAACATGAACACACTGCCATACATCAGTATTTCAAAACGCATTCGCGCTAAAGCACCTGAAATAAAACATATTGACCTATACAACGCCCAGTATGAAAATGCTGATAAAGAAGACCCATTCAATACACCAGCAGTTTTTATTGAATACTTGGATGGTAATTGGGATGATATGACATCAGGCATTCAACAACACGTTAGCGGATTCATTCTGCACGTTGTAAGCGATACTTACGACCGCACTGCAAACATTGACTTAAAGACGGAAGAAAAGCAATTGGAGCTTTTGGAACATCTTACAATTGATAGCAAGGTTCATAGCGCGGTTAAAGGTTTTGTGCCTGATGGTTGCCATGCTTCTATGCACCGCATTTACACCGACCACGACACCAACCACGACCAGATAATGATTGTAAAGCACACTTACGCATGTGTAATAGCTGATGAAACTGCTTTGGATGGCGTAAACGAAACCGATGTAAATGAGGTGTCAGCAAACGGAAGTATAGTTACAGAGATAGATTTTGGCGATTAGCAGAAAGCCTTTTTAATGCGAAATTTACTTTGCTGTTTATTTCGCTATTTACAAAATTGCGGGCTGTTTTTTCGGTTGCAAAATGCTTTGGAACTAATAGTCGTTGGTTTCCTAAACGCTTATTCTTTCTAATTTCTTGCACAGGCTGCCATTCTTCTTTGTAGGCAAACCATAAAAAGCGATACACAACCTTGCGCTCAACGGTGAAGAAGCCGCTATGTTTTTTAATAATGTAATCCTGAACAAATTTTGTAATAAGCATACTCGTTTAATCTTTGTAGCCGCCTGTAGGCTCGTTGCGTATTATTTTTGCAATGTAATCTTCACTGAGGAAGAATTTTTTTTTGGATAATGTTTTAAGAATCCATTCGTAGGAATGTTTAGAAACTCCAAATTCCTTTACTGCGCTTAATCGCTTGAACTCTGCACATATAAGTGCATACTTATCCAATAATAAAGGGTTTGTTTTTTTCCTCCTTTTACCCACAATGTTTTAGGCAAAAATATAAGCGAAAACAAGCGGCTATACAAAAAGTTATTGACAGGTATTTCCTACATTTGCAAGCATCTATGAAAAAAATATTGTTAGGAATTACTTTAGTTTTTATTGCACAACTCAGTTTTGCGCAGCAGAACACAGAGGATACTTACAAGTTTTGGATAGATTCTGTTTCGAGGCTCTACGAAAGTATCAAAAGTATTGAGCCTTGCGGCACCGATTTCTATACAGCAATGGATGAAGAACCAATGCTAAAAAAGCCTCTTGAGCAGCTACTATCATCTGTTGATGTAAGTAATGCGGAATTTGGATTTATGGTAAGATGCGATGTAAACTGCAATGGGGATGTAGGTAATTGGCAGGCTGCAATAGACCCAAGCATTATTTTATCAGATAAAAAAGTTGTAGTTATACTCAAAAGCATATCTGAACAACTAAAGAAATTGACTAATGTTTCACCCGGCATCCTTAAAAATAGACCTTCTGATTATCGTTATGCATACTTCCGACTGCGAATATCCGATGATAAAATGCGAGTATCGCTTTATTAAATCTACCTATCAATTTTTGGCAGCAGTTCGGGTGTTGCCCTGAAAATCTGGTCGTAGATTTCACCGATAATTTTTGATGTAACAAATTTGCCGTATTCCGATTGAGCATCGGGGCTTATTAGAGTAACGCTTAGTGCCTGAGTGTAAGTAAGCGTAATTGTCTTTTTCTTTTGCCATCCAAAGATAGTAAGTACACTCAGCTTGTGCATCACTTCTGCCGCAGAAGCCTGTACCATACCTTTGTATCTGAAGTCGGACGTTATATTAGCAACAATCCCATACTTCAGCCAACGCAGAAATTGACACGCTTCGGTATAATCTATCTTCAACTTAACTTTTTTCATTCGTAAGTTGTTTAAGCATTTTGATTTTCTCGCGAGCTTCACGTGCTTTTGTTTCAGAAATCACAAAGTCAGCAGAGCCGTCTGCTCTGCTACCAACTATCATAGCTACAAACAATCTTACACGTACTTTTATTTCGCATTTATATTCAATACTGATACCATGTTCGCCTTTTGGCTTCGCCCCTTTTTCATACATAATTACTATGAATGATTTTTTAGGGAATCTTGTTTCTAATTCTACAAACTGGTCGTAGCTCAGCTTCATTTGGTCGCGGCTATCTATGAATATAAACTTTGCAGACTTTCGTTTACTCAATCGCTCAATCAACTCATCAAAATTATCACGCACAAAAGTTACTTTTCCATTTACCTCCTGCATATCATTTCTTGCTATCGCCTTTTGAAGACCGGCAGATATTCCCTGCTCAAAAGAATCGTAAAGCACATTGCCAAAAGCTGAAAGCATCTTTGCCATTTTGATACAATAGTCTGTTTTGCCATTTGCTGTGCCGCCATAAACACTGATGGTGAATCTTTGTGGCAGTTCGCCCAAATGAACACGCCATTCATCAGGAATGTCTAAAAACTCAAATTTTTTGCGCAAAAACTCACTAATTCCAACTGCTTTTCTCAACTTCACGATGTTCTTTCTGCTGCAATGGTTAAGTTATACAATTCCTGACCTGTGTAATCATTAAAGCTGCGCTTAATGCCTTTTACACCGCGCTGTTCCGCCCATGCGATTGCATCCTGAACTGTTTTGCCTTTGCGCCTAAAAATGGCAATTATGGCTTTGCGTTGCCTGTCGCGGTTGTCGGTAGTGTTGCCTGCCTGTTTTTTGAGGCTTTCAATTAAATTGTAGGCTTCGCCCGAATACAATTCACTGGACGATTCTGTTCGCCCGTTACTGAATGAACGTATAACATCTTTGCGGCTGTCCTCATCCATTTTCAATTCGCCAAACAAAGCAAACATCATCTTATGCTGCATTAAAGTTCGAGGCTTTGCAGTGTAGTTCATCGTTTAATTTGTTTTAGTTGCTTGTTAATAAATTGAATGACTGATTGCCGTTGGCGGTAAATTTTTCTCAACACAAAATTTATTACCACTTCGTATCTGCGTGTTTTCAGCTTGCCGATTCTATTAACGTGTATAATCAAACCAAGTCCATCGCATTGGCATTGAAGTTGACGAAGCTGTCTTTGCCGATTATAGATTATGCGCTTGCATATAAGGCTTTCAGATTGCATTTGATTTTCAAAAACAACAGGCTGTCCGGCTTTAATTGATTCAATTAGAACAACATCTCCTTCATTTATATCAATGGCATAAACTGCCATCAGCACATTGCCCGATTCGTCAATATAAACGCTGCCTGTGTCGTCAAAATCTTTGTAATAAATGATTAGTCGCGCAAAGGCGTTATCGCGCAGCCATTTGTTGGTTTCTTTGTTGGTTTTGAATCGTGGCAACATATTTTTGCGATTTAATATTTACGAAAATTTGTAGCTTCTATCACCGTCAGTTACAATCGTTGTGTCAAATGGAAGCCCATCAGGCGGCACTTGCTTTCCCTGAAACATCAGGTTTCGGGAACTCGTTCTAAGCAACCGCTTTTCACCGTTCAGTTCTATCTGCATATCCATCCGCTCCCCGCCAAAATCAGAAGGAGCAAACACAATGGCGTGTATCGTTATTTTACGATTCAACACACGGTCAATCTTTATTTTGTCGCCAACAATGGTTGTGCTTGGCATTGTTGCAATTCCGAAATCGCTAAAGTTTTTCATCGAATAGTTTTTTTGATAGGTGTTTACAATCTGCGTGTTGCAACCAACCTTTATAGCTTGCTTTTGACTTTCGGTTGGGTCGCTTTTTTATCATTCGCGCACAGTTTTGTTTAATGGATTTGCGCAGGCGCGTATGGGTGTGTAAGAAAACGTAACCAACAAAGTCAATTCCCGTGCTGACAGGAAACACGCGCGGATGGTCTTTCACTTGCAGTTGCAGGTGTTCGTTTAAATACTGTTTAATGTCGGTTAAAAGTTCGTGTAAAATGGGTTTATCTGCTGCGAGTATTACCAAGTCATCCGCATATCGGAAATAGTGTTTTACGCCCTTTACTTCTTTCAACCAGTGGTCGAAGTAGGTCAGGTAAAAATTACCGAAGTATTGACTTAGATAATTGCCAATCGGTAAACCCTGTGTGCTGTCAATAATTTCATCCAACAGCCATAGCAGGTTTTCGTCTTTTATTTTTCTGCGCAGCAGTTGCTTCAGAATATCATTGTTTACAGATGGATAGAATTTTCGTATATCCAACTTCAAACAATAACGTGTGTTTGGCACATCGGTCAGGGCTTCGCGCACAGCGCGAGCGGCACCATGTATGCCGCGTTTCTTCACACAGCTATATGTTTGTGCAATAAAGCAGTTCACAAACATTTGCTCCAATACATTCATTATGGCGTGGTGAACAATGCGGTCAGGGTAATATGGTAGCTCTGAAATTTCGCGCTCTTTTGGTTCGTAGATTACAAAAGTTCTATATGCTGAGGTATGATATTGCTTATTCCTTAGTTGCTCATGCAACGCTTGCAGGTTGGCTTCGGCATTGGCATTGTGAGCGATAACGCCCGCTTGCTGCCGCTTGCCTTTCTGCGCTTTTTGGTCAGCCAATCTAAGATTGTCGAGGCTGATTATCTGTTCAAATATATTTCCTAATCGTTTCATCCTTGCTTTGCCTTTTGCGGTCTTCTTCTTCCGATATTTATCGGAATACCAAAGCCCGTTTTTGTGAAGTATTTTTCTTCCTTTCGGAAAGGTCTGCGCTCAACATTTTCGCAACGGTGCGAACTGACATTCGTATTCGTGTTCGTGTAATCGTAATTCGTATCGTTCACTACGAAGCCTACACTAAGGCAGTTCGAGAGCGCACCACCTGTAAGTTTTACACTCTAATCTTTGCGTAGAGTTTCAGAAACTCTGCATTGTTTCGGAATGCCGTTCATTACGGTTGCATGGTCTCGGTTTAGCAGCCTGCCGATATTTGAAAAAGAGGGCTTAAAATCACTTTCACGCAATATCTTAAAAGCGATATTTCGAGCGCAAGAAATATGCCTTTGCCGAGTGGCACTTTTGAGCATTTCAGGCGTTATGCCAGTATGTTTTTTTATCGCCTCAAACACACTTTGCGCAAAAGTGTGGGTGTCGCGATGGACAATAAATATTTGCGGTTTTGTCAAAATTACCGCGCAGGGTTCATTTATGATTGCGGATATTGTTGTTTCGGCTTGCAAAAGTGCATTGGTGATTTCTTGCGATTGCTGTGTTGTTACCTGATACATAATCTATGAATTACTCATTATTAAAAATTCAGAGCTTGTGCTATTTGCATAGCGAATTGCATCCAATTCCATGCGGGCAATTGCTGTATGCCTCACGCGCCAAAGTGTATCTAAATCATGCTTTAGCAAGTCTGTTGCCACATTAGTAGCATGTACTTTTTCAAAACTTTCAATAGCGTTTTGACAGTTTTCTAATTGCGCAGTAGTAAAGCAGCTTTCGAGCCATTTTACAATGTGCGTATAGCTGACCATTAGCAGGTTTGCGTCAGCAAACGCTATGAGTTTCTGAAATGTATTTAGCTGAAAAAGCAAAACAGAATCAGAAAAACATAGCTTTAGATAAACACACAACTGTCAGAAAAATCCACTAAAAACTATGTTTCTATGTGGTTTCAAGCGTTGAGAACAGTTAACTTTTAATAGGTAAAAAAACATACAATAAACCTTGTAAAAACTATCATTTTCAAACATCCTAAGGCTACTTTTCATTCATTGTAAGTCATGTTTATCCTCTTATCTGAAAAGTTAAAAAATTTCATTTCACATACTAAACCGAAGTCATTTCCCGTTATGTTTTTAAAATAATTTTTTCATCATTAAATTTTCCAGTCATGTCATCCAAACGAGTAAAAAACAAATATCCTTGCAAACAAACCGAACTATACGCAATCATTACCACCTACATCTTGGGAATCATGGATTATCAACCGCGATTCGCTGCCCACAACAGCAATTATTCAGCCGCGCAAGGCAGCCCTTCAAGCCTTCTTCGATTCCGTAAAAGCGCTCCCCAACTTCCAGCAGCGCAACGAACCCTCCGAAATATTGCGTGTACAGCTCAAAACCCAAAGCGATATATGCCTCAACAAATGGCGCGCCCTGCGCACCTACATCGAACGCGCATATCAGGGCGATTTAATGAAGCCCAAATTAGAATCAGCCGGATGGAGCTATTTAGCGCAGGCAAACGCCTACAACTGGGAAGACCTCAACGAACTCATCGAAAGCGGCATGGAATTTCTCAATAACAACGAAGCCGATTTAGCCACCCCCCATGCAGGTATGCCCGCTACCTTCAAACCAACTTACCAAACAGAATTCAACAACTTCACCGCGCTGTTCATTCAAATACCCGACAGCGTGCTCAGCCAACGCATCCTCACCGATGAAAAAATCATTGCCAACAACAAGCTCTACGATTGGGCAATCACCACCGGAAAAGATGCAAACGTTATCTTTCACACCGAAGCAGAAACCGCCATCCGCGAACGGTTTGTTTTCAGCAAAGTATTGGAAACCGTAAGCTCCAGCGGTTCCGCCACCCTCAAAGGCAAAGTAACCGACTCCGATTTTCAGCCAATAAGCGGAGTGAACGTAATACTTGAAACTTTAGATGTGGAAATTGTTACCGATGAAAACGGAGATTACGATTCAGGCAACATTCCATCGGGTACATACAAATTGAAATTTGAGAAAGAAGGCTTTGCACCCTTTGAATTGGAAATAGTGATAAGCAAAGGCGTAACAAAAACACAAAATGCCATGCTTACCACTGCATAAGCAGACTTTGCCCGTTCTCGTCAAGCCTCCGGTATTGCTGCCGGAGGCTTTTTTCATTCAGAAATTCATCCTGTCACCCGCCACAGGCGAAAAAAAGGACAATTTTCAGAACCGCCCATCTGCGCTTACGCTCACATCACAAGCGTGATGCTTCCGTTTAAATGAATGGTTTTTCCGCTGCTCTTGTCTTCTGCCGATAAGGTGTAAACAAACACATCCGGCTTTTGCAGCGCACCATTGAAATAACCGTCCCAACCTTTTTGCCCGTTGTAAACCATTTCACCCCAACGATTAAAAATTTTGAACGAAAGAATGGCGACAGAACCGTTGTAAAGCGGCTCTATCCAATCATTTACGTTATCGCCATTAGGCGAAAAAACATTTGGTATAAACAGTTTTCCTTCGGGAGTTTTGGTAATTACAATCGGCTGAAATTGCAGCAAGCTATCGCAACCGAATTGAGAAAATATTGCATTTTCAATCACCGTGTTTTCAGTGTAAACAATTCCGTTTATCAATATTTTTTCGGCAGCATTGATGGTTGGCAGCGTGTCCGTTTCCGGCACAATCAATGCTAAAACTGTGGTACGGAATGTCGGACAATAAACAGGAAACTGATAAGGCACTGTATCGTAATAAACGCCTGCATTGGTTTGGTTATCGCCACCCGCAAAATAACTTTCACCCGGATTGATACAGGCAAAAACCGTGTCCCGTCTGTTGTTTTGAATAACAATAGAATTGATTAAAACACCTGTTATACAACCTTGAAGATTTCGTGTTGTGTCGTAAATTTCAATTGAACTTGTATAGGTAATTCCGTTTAAAGTGTAGCTGTTGCAAGCAACAATATCGGCAACCGCAATAGCAAAAGTGATAACGTTCAGATTGGTCGTAACGATGCTGTCGCAGTTTGTTGATGAAGTATAAGTATCCTGATACGCGCCCGATGCAGTTTGCAACGCGCCACCCGCAAAATAGCTTTCACCTTGATTGATACACACATCAATCGTGTCGCGCAAAATATTTGAAATAACAATGTTGTAAACGCTGTAAACACTGTCGCATTGTTGCGCACTTTTTGTTGTATCGCGCACAACCGTTGATGCGGTGTAAGTGTTTCCGAACAATGTAACGCTGTTGCAACTCTGCAAGGTTTGATTCACGGTTGCCGGAGCAATCAATTTAAGGTTTGTTGTAACAACACTATCACAACCGTTCGCGGCAGTGTAGTTATCATGATAGAAACCTGCGGTTGTTTGCGGTGCGCCTCCCGCAAAATAACTTCCGCCCGGATTGATGCAGGCATTTACCGTATCGCGTTTCGATTTATTTACGCGAATATTTGCCGTTACATAAACGCTGTCGCAACCCAGCGAAGTGCGCAAAGTATCGCGCAGGGTTGTATCATTTCTGAAAATAAAACCCTGATAAATAAAACTATCGCAGGCAGGCGCGGGATTCAGCGGCAAGGCAAAAGGCGTGGAAACACGAAGGTTTGTAATAACAATGCTGTCGCAACCGCTTACAGAAGTTAATGTATCATTATACACACCGGAAGTTGTTCTGCCGATACCGCCAATAACAACCGATTGTCCGTTTAAAATACAAGCCGAACGATTAGTAAAAACAGGTGTACTTACGGTTGGCTGATTGCGCAAAGATTGAATCCAGTTGCCGTTGGCAGTGTTGTTTACCAAACCCGGAGTTTCATTGCCTGCTACGGTTGCCGTTACCCAATTGGATTGCGTGTATGGATTATTGTTGGTCGCATTTGCATTGTAAAAAACTCTGCCGCCCGCGCTTCCCGAAAAATAAACATCTACATTTTGCGTGTTGTTGCCCCAACCGACTGCATGATATGGCGCAGTGATATTTGAGGGAGCAACTGTGTGAAAACAATCATTGCCGTTTCCCATTTCCACAAACACCCATTGCGCAGGCGTGGTAAAAGTGAAACCCGAATAAGACGAGCCGTTTGGAACGGAAGGATATTGTGCATTTCCTTCCAAAACATTAGCGTTTGCGGGGATGATATACACCTTGTCGTTATTGGCATCCGTAGGGTCATCGGCAAGCGTGATGGAAGTGTTTTTTTCGCCTTCGTTATACACCAAAATAATACTTCCGAAAGGCACGCAAGCCCACTGCGGAATATTGCGAAAACGCAGGCAACCCGCAGCAATTCCCGTACCGCTGCCCTGCGCGTGAAAACCGTTGTTATCGTCAATTATCCAGTTGCGTAAATCTGCGCATTGCTGTGTGCAATCGGGTGTGCCGACAACTACAAACTCAACATATTCCCTGTTGCCCGAACTGCCCTGCGACACTTCATTGATGACCAATTGCGATTGTGCAAAAACAAAAACGGAACAAAACAGTATTAAGGCAAAAGCCTTCTTAAACATAACGCCTTCAATTAAAAATGGAGCGCAAAACTACATGAATACGTGCAATTCAACATTAGCAAAACATCATATTTTGTATAAAAATAAATTTATTGTCTTGAATGAACGATTTACTGTAACAACAACTCCTACAAAACAAAAAGCCATTGAGTGTTTACTCAATGGCTTTGAAAATTTCTTTGAAATCAACTACTCGGTTACAACAAATTTTCTTGTAATTGATTTTCCTTTTGCAGTAATATTTGCGAAATAAATTCCTTTTGAAATAGAAGCGGGCAAATCAAACCTGTTTGAGCCTTGCACCAACTCGCCATCAAAAATATTTGCCACTACTTTACCCGAAATATCAGTTAAGTAAATGGAAGATTTAGTTTCCTCTTTTGCATCCACATAAATTGCACTTGCCGCACTGATTGGATTCGGATAAACAGATACTTGAGATAACGCGAAATTTGCTTCATCAATGCCAACCGAAGCACCGGGTACACTATTGCTGTACATATAATAATACAATTGCATTTCGTCTTCTGTGGTAAAACCGAAGTAAACAGTACTATTACTTGTGTTATTGTAAGTGGTTTTCGCTCTCATCCCACTTGTTTTATAGTTAATAGCATGTTGCGGTTGAAAGTATCTGATTGGCGGATGGTCGCTATAATATTGACCAAAGGAGTATCCTCCCTTGTAGTTATAGTTACCATCATAAATCAGAGTTCCTAATTGTGGGTTAGGTTTTGATTTGTCTAATTCGTGAATATCAAAGCCTGCACCATATTTGTGGGTGTGTGATGTAAGCATCCAAATGTATCTTGTTTCATTGCTGCCATTCTCGTTATCGCTGAAATATCGAGTTGATAGACCCGGAGGAACGGATAAAAGTATTCTGTTTACCAAATGCGCTTTCATCTCAATAATTTGCGGGTCGCGCGGCTCGTAATAAACATTGAAGTAAAAATCAACCGGCAATACAGATTGCGCGCCATAATTTTTAACGTGATAATTCAAATCCAACCAAGTGTTTTTATCCCAAAACAAAGCTGTGCCGGTTGGCAATTCAATTTCTTCATCATCCTGCCATGCAGCAGTTAAATCTTTATCGCCATCAAAAGAAGTAACGCCCCCCGTTAAACTTACAATTCTGATACCATCAGCTTGTTGAGCCGCTTTTACCGAATCTGTAAATTTGAACAACAAGAAGTGATGGCTTTCATTATTCATAAAACCATCAATCTTTTTGATTTGCGCATCGTAAGGCATTTCAAGGTGATACTTCAGGCAAATCTCTTTTTCTTGTCCTGCGCCTGATTTAGGAATAAAGATTGGACCGCAACGAACACGTTTGCCTGCACTGCTTGCAGGAGCAGTTGGTTTTTGAAGAAACGGATAAGTAGGATCATTGTAATATGCACTTACCAAAGCTGTATCAACAGTATTGCCTGTTTTCTTTGCACCGTTCATAATCCATTGACGCAGCAATTCTGTTTCCTTTTTAGTCAGCGGAGCGCCATTTACATCCACCATAGAATCGCCCTCACCTGCAAATAATGCAAGGTCTCCATCAAATTCATAATTCACTTTACGCAACAAATAACTTTCGTAAGGCTGATTTACCTTTACAAGTTTGTCCCTTCTGTCTTTTGCAAACTGATTTTGAGGAACCACGTTTACAATTGCATTAAAAACAGCAGTTTCGTTTCCATCAAATTTCAACAAGTCTGATGAACTTGCGCTGTGGCAGGTTGCATTAGAACATTTTGTTTGAAGCAATTGATGAACCTGAGTAAATGTGTTTTGTGCATTCAGCGATGCAACAGATAGTGCGGAAATTAAAATCGTGCAGATTTTTTTCATTTTCTTATACCCTATTTTTTAGTAAGCATCGAATATAATTGATGCAACACGAAATCCACAACTTTAATATGTTATTTTTTGAAAGTTGTTTTGTTTTGTGGATACTAAGGTTGTAAAACACTAATAATTCATAGCAAGTAATTCAATCTGCCGCTTACCTTTGGCGCCACATTTATAAAGTATGAAAACACTTGCAACTACAACATGGCGCAGTCCTTCAAACATTGCCATTATTAAATATTGGGGAAAAAAAGCTAACCAGATTCCTCAGAATCCTTCACTCAGTTTTACATTGAATGAGTGCTTTACCGAAACATCTATTTCTTTAGTTCCAAAGGAAACTAAGGATGAAGAATTGCAGTTGCAGTTTTATTTCGATAAAAAAGAAAACATCGCTTTTCGTTTGCGCCTGCTGAATTTCTTTTCGTCCGTGCAAAAAGATTTCAAGTTTTTGAAAGACTACGGTTTGGTGATTCATTCGGCAAATTCGTTTCCACATTCTTCGGGTATTGCTTCTTCTGCTTCGGCTTACAGCGCATTGGCAGCTTCGCTTTGCGATTTAGAAGTACAATTAAAAACAGGCAAAAAAACATCGGGCAAAACATTACTGGCTGATAAAAAATGGTTGAAATGCGCTTCGGTTTTTGCGCGTTTGGGTTCGGGCAGCGCAAGCCGTTCATTATTTCCTTATGCTTCTGTTTGGGGCGAAAATAAATCCATCAAAGGTTCAAATGATGAATATGCAATCGGCTACGAAGAAGGTTTGCATAAAGACTTTAAAACTTTACGCGATTCAATTTTAATTGCCAGCAGCAACGAGAAAAAAGTTTCGAGTCGCGTTGGTCATTCGCTGATGAAAGGCAATCCTTACGCCAACACGCGCTACAAACAGGCGCACAAAAATTTAGCCGACTTAAAAGATGCTTTAAAAACAGGCGACTGGGAACAGTTTGGCGCAATTGCCGAAAATGAAGCGATGACTTTACACGCGCTGATGATGTGTTCAACACCTTCATTTATTTTAATGAATGCTTACACATTGAGCATGATTGAAAGCATCCGCAACTTCCGCGAAAGCAGCAAAATTCCGGTGTATTTCACTTTGGATGCGGGACCTAATATTCACTTGCTGTACCCTGCTGCATATCAGAAAAAGGTGTTGGAGTTTGCCGATTATGAATTGGCTTCTGCCTGCGAAGAGGGAAGAATGATTCATGATTATGCAGGGAAGGGCGCGGTGAAAGTGAAGTAGATTAGATATGTAAGACTTAATTTTTAATACAATGCTGTTAAGGGAAATACACTTATAACCGCGAATTAACTAAAGGGTTAATAAAATTTTGTATGAATTATAAGTTAATCATCAATTTCATCTTAATTGGATTTGTTCTGTATGCCTTATCAATGTTTCTATTGGAAAAAAGAATGAATAAGGATATAAGCAAATATGAGGTTTCATGTAAAGTAATAGAAAAAACAGTAGCAGGGACAAGAACCAAAAGAACAACTATAGAATACAATCAATCAAAATATAAAATTGATTCTGATAGATTATATTATGACTCTCAGATAGGCGATACTGTAAGGTTGCTATATTATAAAGAGCTAAATTCATTTATGATTCCTAATGACAATAAGTATTATGAATTGTTTTTGATTAGTTTAGTTGTAGGTGTTTTATTTAAGTTTTTATTGTATTTCAAGAATGATGAGCCTTAATTCTGTAAATCCTTAAATAACAATGCCTTTCATTCCAATTGATAAATTTTCCGTTCAGCAAATTCAGGCATTTCAGCAGGAAAAGCTGAAATCGCTGTTGTATTATTTGCAACAACATTCGCCTTATTACAAAAGGCTATTCAGCGAAAATAAAATTGCAGTAGAAAGCATTTCATCACTTGAACAGCTTACCGAAATTCCCACAACAACAAAACAGCAATTCGCTGAAAATAATTTTGACTTTTTGTGTGTAGAAAAAGATGACATTGCAGATTACTGCACCACTTCGGGCACAACGGGAAGCCCCGTTACCATTGCGCTTACCGAAACTGATTTAGAAAGACTTGCGCATAACGAAGCTGAATCTTTTATCACTGCGGGCTGCAAAAAAGGGGATGTTTTTCAACTGATGCTTACACTCGACAGGCAGTTTATGGCAGGTATGGCATACTATTCCGGCATCAGAAAAATTGGCGGAGCAACTATTCGCACGGGTGCTGTTTCGCCACAATTGCAATGGGAAAGTATTGAGCGGTATAAACCCAATGTGTTGGTGGCAGTTCCTTCTTTTTTATTGAAGATGATAGACTATGCCGAAGCAAACAATATTGATGTAAATGATTCGGGAATTGAAAGAGTTATATGTATCGGTGAGCCTTTGCGCAATGCCGATTTATCGCCCAATCAATTAGCGGAAAGAATTGCCGCAAAATGGAAGGTAAAACTGCTTTCAACTTATGCTTCTACCGAAATGCAAACTGCATTTACAGAGTGCGAACATCAAAACGGAAACCATCTTCGCCCTGAATTATTAATAGCAGAAATATTAGATGATGAAGGCAATCAGCTTCCGCCAAAAACATTGGGCGAATTAACTATCACCACTTTAGATGTGATTGGAATGCCTTTATTGCGCTATCGGACAGGAGATATTTGTATGTATTACAATGAACCTTGTACCTGCGGTAGAAATTCAATCCGCCTTTCCTCTGTTGTGGGCAGAAAAAATCAGATGATTAAATACAAAGGCACTACGCTTTTTCCGGCAGCAATTTTTGATGCGCTAAGTTCAGTAACAGAAGTGAGCGATTATGTAGTGCAGGTTTCAAAAAATGAAGTGGGAAATGATGATTTGCAAATACATCTTGTGCTTAATTCACCAGAAAATGTATTATCAAAAATAGCCTCTGCATTGCAAGCAAAATTGCGTGTAACACCTGCCTTAAATGTTTCAACTCAACAATATTTGCAATCGCTGCGCCCGGCAGAAAGCAGGAAATTGGTGAAGATTGTTTTTTCTAATCAAAATTTTGTTTGATGCAAACATTCACACTTCAAAATCAGGAATACATTGAGCTAAACAAATTGCTGAAACATCTGCAATTGGTGGAAACAGGCGGTATGGCAAACGATGTGATTGTAAACGGAGAAGTGAAAGTGAATGGCACATTTGAACTGCAAAAGCGTAAGAAATTACGCAAGGGTGATACTGTAGAGTTTGGAGAGATTAAAATTGATATTGCGTAAGCGCAGAATACAGGTGCAAAGCAAATTGTCGTTTGGAATTCAACTCATCACTTAATCAACTTCACAGGTGTTCTATGTGTGAAATAAAAAAGACAAGAATTTACATAGCTAAAACAAGTTTTGGATATAGCTTATTACAAGGAAAGAGCTATGTTGCGATGTGGTTAAATAAAAAATGTATATCAAAGATTCTTGTAAATATTTTAACCCATATTGTATTTTTCGCAAAATTTTAAAGTGGTAATAATCGGCATAACAGGCGGCTCGGGCAGCGGTAAAACAACAGTGGTGCGCAACATCATGGACAAACTTTCGCGCAATGATGTGGCAGTGCTTTCACAGGATTCTTATTATAAAGACAACAGCCACATGCCCCTCGAAGCACGCGCTAAAATCAACTTCGACCACCCTGATGCTTTTGATTTCGATTTGCTGGTAGCGCATCTTATTGAATTGAAAAAAGGCAACACGATTCAGGAACCAACTTACGATTACATCACCAGCACCCGCCAGCAAAAAACCATAGCGGTTGAACCAAAGCGCGTAGTAATTGTGGAAGGAATTTTACTTTTTACCGATGAGCGCATCCGCGACCTTTGCACCATAAAAGTGTTTGTGGATGCCGAGGCTGATGAAAGGCTTATGCGCATCATTGAGCGCGATATTTTAGAAAGAGGCAGAACCGTAGAGGACGTTGTAAAGCGTTATGAAGTGGTGAAAGCAATGCACATCCAGTTTATTGAACCCACCAAACGCTATGCCGATTTAATTGTTCCGCAGGGTGGCATGAATCACGTGGCAATTGATGTTTTGGTAAGCATGATTAAGCAAAAGTTGATTTGAAAATGAGGATGATTTGGAAAATCAACTAACACTTGTTAGTTTTGCTAACGGTTGTTAGTTTATGAACGTAATTTCCCGCAAAGAACATATTCGCAATTCGGCTCAAAAACTTTTCCGCAAGAAAGGCTATGCCGCTACCTCTATGCGCGATTTAGCAAAGGAAGTAGGCGTGGAAGCCCCAAGTCTTTACAATCATTTCAACTCCAAGCATGCATTGCTGAAAGAAATCTGTTTTGATATGGCAAATCAATTTTACAATGCGTTTGATGCTGCCACTGAAAATCAAAATCATTTTGCGGAAAAATTAAGCGCAGCTATCCGCGCGCACATTCACGTTATCTACAACAACATCGAAGCATCTTCTGTTTTCTTTGACGAATGGGTTTTCCTCGAAGGAAACGACCTTGCAAAATTCAAGAAACTGCGTAACGGCTATCAGCAAAAATTTCGTGAGTTGATAGAAGAAGGAATTGAAGCCAAGTCATTCAAAAAAGCGGATGTAAAAATGACTACTTTTACCATTCTTTCATCGCTTAACGCCACTTATGAATTGAGCAAATCAGGAAGCAAAGAAAGTATAGATGATATAACGAACAGCATCACCGAAATACTTTTAAACGGAATAGTAAAATAGATTTTAGGCATGAGATACGAGATAAAAGAAATGCTATTGACCGATAGAAATAAGAAAGACTATGCCCAAATTGTTGTTGCGCGTTGCATTGGCTGTTTTCCCCTCTTGAGAGGGGTAGGGGTGTGTTTATATTTGTTATCAACGGTTTATATGTTTTAGTCGGTTAGTAGTGAAAAAAAATCATAATTCATCATTCATAAATCATAATTCAAGATGTACGGAAATGCTTACATAAGTCCCGAAGACGCAAAGCGGATGCAAAGCGAAAGCGAAGACGCTGAACAATTAGCCGCCTTTGAAGCGCGTATTGCCAAAGGCGAAAAAGTAGAGCCGCGCGACTGGATGCCTGCCGAATACCGCAGGCAGTTGATTCGCATGATTGAGCAGCACGCGCACAGCGAAATTGTTGGCGCACTGCCCGAAGGAACGTGGATTACGCGCGCTCCGAATTTCAGGCGCAAACTTGCTTTAATTGCCAAAGTGCAGGATGAAATCGGGCACGGTCAGTTGCTTTACAGCGCAGCCGAAACGCTTGGAAAAACGCGCGAGCAGATGCTGGATGATTTGCTGAATGGAAAATCAAAATACAGCAATGTGTTTAACTATCCCGCAAAAACGTGGGCTGATATTGCCGTGATTGGATTTTTAGTTGACGGTGCGGCTATCGTAAATCAGGTGATTAACTCAAAAGGTTCTTATGGTCCATATTGCCGCGCACTCGAAAGAATTTGCTATGAAGAAAGTTTTCACCTCAAGCAAGGGCACGACAACTTTGTGTATCTGGCAACGGGAACTGCAAAGCAACGCGCCATGTTGCAGGAGGCGTTGCACCGCTGGTATCGCCCG
>CAZSEG010000017.1:0-11010 GCA_964605875.1 uncultured Chitinophagaceae bacterium | reverse complement strand
GGTCCAAGCGACAAGGCTTCGCAGCACAGCGATAAGCTGATGCGATGGAAAGTGAAACTGGCTTCAAACGATGATATGCGCAACCAGTTTTTAGACCAGTATGTTCCAAAAATATGGGAGCTTGATTTGACTTTGCCCGACCCGAACCTGCATAAAAACGATAACGGAATTTGGGAGTTCAGTGACCCTGATTGGGACGAATTTAAAAGAGTAATCAATGGCGATGGACCTTGCAATGCAGAGCGTTTAGCCGTGCGCAGATATGCCGAAGAAGCGGGAAGATGGGTAAGGAATGCGTTGATGAGAAAGGATGAAAAGTATGTTGTGCCGTTGGCTTGAACCAATTTGAATATTAGCTGATTTGAAAATTTGAAAATGAATACAGATACATCATTAGACCCGCGTGTTAAACGCCTGAATCTTGAAAGTAATAATGAGCTTTCACCAACAAATTCGCATCTTGTTACATGGGAAGTTTTTCATCAGGAAAAGAAAGGCAAGCAACCTGTTCATACGGGAGTTGTTCATGCCTCATCGCCTGAATTAGCATTGGTGTATGCTAAAGAACAATATGCGCGCAGGGGAAAAACAACTAATCTTTGGGTAGTGAAAAGCAGCGATGTTTACACCTTCTCGCCCGAAGATGAAGATGTGTTTGCAACCACGCCCGAAAAGCTGCACCGCGAGCCTGCTTATTACAAAGTGAGGGACAGGATTGAGGCATTTCAGAAAAGAGAAAAAAAAGTTAATTAAAATGACTTACTACATTTCGATATTCGACCGCTTTGCTTTTCGACTTGTCGCATATCGAATATCGTTTAGTCTAAAATCCATTTCAAATGAATAACGCAACAAAAGACTTACTTTTTAAAATGGCTGATGATGCTTTGATAATCGGGCATCGCAACAGCGAATGGACAGGCATAGGACCAATGCTCGAAGAAGACCTTGCATTTTCGAGCATGGCGCAGGATAAAATCGGACATGCGCAGGCATTGTATAAAATCCTGCATGAGCAATTTGGTGAAGCCGAACCTGATACGCTCGGCTTCAAACGAAGCGCAAAAGATTTCAGATGTTGCCAGTTGGTTGAGTTGCCGATTGGCGAATACGATTTCAGCTTAGTGCGTCATTTTTTGTTTGACCATGCTGAACTGATTCGCTATGAAATGCTTGCCTTGTCTTCGTTTCAGCCGCTTGCATTATTGGCGAAAAAAGTAAAAGGCGAAATAAAATATCACACCATGCACGCAGATACCTTCCTGAAACAATTAGGCAATGGAAATGAAGAAGCCAATGCGCGTTTGCAAAGTTCATTAAACGAAGCATGGCATTTTGCGTTAGGTATTTTTGAAGAAAACGAATTTGAAAACGAGTTGATTTCAAGCGGAGTTTTTGCAGGCGAAAAAGAATTGCGCAATCATTGGTTAGAAAAAATTTCACCCATCATTGAAGCCGCAAATCTGAAAGTTCCCGCAACTGATGAAAGCAAAATTATTTATGGCGGCAGAAAAGGTTTTCACAGCGAATATCTTCAACCATTATTGGAGGAAATGACAGAGGTTGTTGCAAGCGACCCTAATGCGGAATGGTAACTCGGTCTGACCTTGGTCAGACTTGAAGTAACCTCTCACAGATGAATGTAAAAATCGTATTAGTCGGCAGAAAAGGCTTTCACAGCGAATACCTGCAACCTTTGTTTTATCATCAATCAAGAATTTAATCTTTACAAATCTGGAATGTGATTCCAGATTTGTAAAGATTAAAAGAGCGAATAATTCGTTTTATTTCACCTTCCTGTACAACTTCAATTTATCGGGATTTTGCTTGGTGTGAAACACACCGACAATCCAAATTTCTTTTTTCAGGATTTTGTAAACAATCAGGTGATTTCCCCAAACAATATTGCGGTAAATGTGATTTTTTGTAGGCAGGAAACGACATTCGGGGTAACCCCACGCAAAAGGTAAAATGGTTTCTACCTGTTTGATAAACCCGTTCAAAAACTTTTCGGCATAGCGCACCGAATAATTTTCAGCGTAATAGGTGTATTGATTTAAAACATCAAGGCGCGCTCGCTCTTTTATGATTATTTCGTAAGTCTGTTTTTCCATGTTTTTGCCTCGCGTTTAAACTCAGCCCACGGAATGGATTTTCCTTTCTCTGCGGCTTTCACTGCCTTAGCCATTTCTTTTTCCGTTAAAAGAAAATCGCTCTCATTTTTCTGCTTCACATATTTCAGCGTTTTCAAATGAGCAATCAACGGTAATGTTTCTTTTGTTTCTTTTATTTCAAACGTGTAGGTCATACTGTTTGTTTATTGCGTAAAAGTACAAAAATGATTAGTTTATTCACGCCAAATTATACCCTCATCTTCTCACTTCACCTTACTCAACGAATCACTTAGTATTTTCAGTGAGGCTTGAAGCATTTCTACAAGCGCAGGGTCGGTAGAAGTTATTTGATGAGCAATTGGAGAATTATCGCCATTTGTTACTTGAATAGTTTGTGTGCCGCCCGCAGGTATAAATGTTTGCAACGGCACTTTGAAAACTTTCGACAGTGCTTCTAATCGGTTAAGTGATATATCCACTTTGCCGTTTTCGAGCCTGCTGTAATTGGCTTTGGCAATGCCCAACTCATTTGCCACGCTTTCTGAAGTAAGCCCTAAGCCCAAACGTATTTCCTTGATTTTTGCTGCGCTTAATTTGTTGTAGTCCATAAAAGTTGCGTTAAACGAAACAAAGATAATGAAGAACGGAACAAAAACCAATGTAAATTTTTGGAGTTGCAGTTTTATGTTTTGACGTTTGCAAAGCGACAGAAAGCTATAACTAAAATAATCTGTGATGAGTCTAATTACACTTCAAGGTACAATAAGCAACATATTTTATGGCAATGAAATACGTGGGTCAGCCACTACCGATAATACATGGACGTTCAGAGTAAATAACAAACCTGTTTTTTATAGAACAAAAAATAATTTGAATTTTTCTAATAATGATAAAATAACTGCGGTTGGAACTGATAAAAAAGGAACATTCAATATTTTGTGTCTCCGGAATGAAACTACTGGAGCAGTTTCTGAAACTCCTGCTGGTAATTTTTTTATATATGGTGGTTTTTTAATAATAGTTGGACTTCCATTATCGCTTGTTATGATAGGGCTTATTCCTTTAGGTATGGGATGTTATTGTATATATATGGGAAGGCAGAGTGTTAAGGCGGCAAAAATCCTTCATTCAACTCCTCCTAATACACAATAATTCCTCAACTTGGCGAAGGTATTTAGCTTCCAGCTAAACACCTTCATTTAAAATATCAGCAAATCTCACAGTCCTCGCAAGTTTTAAAATCAAAGGCTTACCGAAAATTAAAGAAATAATTTTCGTATCTTTGGTAAATTAAAGAAGGCGATATGAGTGCTACAATAGAAGCAATACGCGAAAGTCTGCACCGCTATATCGAAATGGTAGCAGATAAAAAAGTTCAGGCAATTTTTACGCTTTTAGAAGATGAAATTGTGGACATTGACACATATAACAACGACATTGACGAAGCAGAAAGAGAAATTGCCAAAGAAGAATTTCATACACACGAACAAGTTTTGAGTGAAATTAAAACTTGGAAGAAATCTGTATGAGAGAAATAATTTGGGCAAAGTCGGCACTTGGCGGATTGCGAAGAATCTATAAACACATTTACGAAAATTCCCCGCAAAATGCAATTCGCATTGTTGATGAAATTGCCCAAAAAGTTACCGAACTGAAAGACAATCCCGAACGCTATAAACCAGACGGGTACAAACGAAACAATTCGGGAAATTACAGGGCATTTGAACACAAGAAAATCAGAATTTCGTATAAGCTAAGTGCAAACAGAATAGAAATTGTGCGTGTAAAACACACAAAGCAAAAGCCACAGAAGTATTAGCCCGACTCAACGAAAGCTATTTGCCTTCATCAATTCCCATTCTACCAAATTTTTGATTTTTTTGCCCGAATTATTATGCAACCAACTTTACAATACGCTCAACAATTAGACGAACAAGATTCCCTCAGTCATTTCCGCGAACGATTTTTTATTCCCGAGATAACCGGAAAAGAAGTTGTTTATCTCTGCGGCAATTCTTTGGGTTTGCAGCCGAAAACCGTTTCGGCATACATTCAGGAAGAATTAGACAAGTGGCAAAACCTCGCAGTGCTGGCGCATCACGAAGGAAAAAATCCCTGGATGTATTACCACAAACTTTTTACGCAGCCGTTAGCAAATCTCACAGGTGCATTGGAAAGCGAAGTGGTGTGTATGAATCAACTCACGGTGAATTTGAATTTACTGTTGGTTTCTTTTTATCGCCCCACTGCAACGCGCTATAAAGTGCTGATGCAAAGTCCCGAATTTCCGAGCGATGTTTATGCCGTGCAGCAGCAGGCAAAGTTTCACGGCTTTAATCCTGACGATGCGATTGTTGAAGTCGCTCCGCGCGAAGGCGAAAACAATATCCGTACAGAAGATATTCTTGCCGCCATTGACAAGCATAAAGATGAACTGGCTTTGGTGATGTTCAGCGCGGTGAATTATTATTCGGGTCAGCTTTTTGATGTTGAAGCTATTTCAAAAAAATGCTGCGAGCATGAAATAATTTTCGGGTTGGATTTGGCGCACACCATCGGCAATGTTCCGTTAAAATTACATGAGTGGAATATTGATTTTGCAACATGGTGTTCTTACAAATATCTGAACAGCGGGCCCGGTGGCGTAAGCGGAATTTTTGTTCACGAATATCACCACAATAAAAAAGATATTCCCCGTTTTGGCGGCTGGTGGGGCAATGATGAAAGCATCCGCTTTTTGATGCAAAAAGAGTTTCATCCTATGCGCGGTGCGGAAGGTTGGCAACAAAGCAACGCGCCAATTTTCAGCATGGCTGCGCATCTTGCTTCACTTAATATTTTCGAGCAGGCGGGCATTGAAAATCTTCGCAAAAAAAGCATTCAGCTTACAGCCTTCACCGAATTTCTTTTTAATGAAAAAATGAAAGCGAATGAGCATGTAAAAGTTGAAATCATCACGCCATCAAATCCGAAGGAAAGAGGTTGTCAGCTTTCGCTTCGCGTAAAAGAAAACGGCAAGCAGATTCACAACAAAATTTCGGCACAAAACTTCATCTGCGACTGGCGCGAACCCGATGTAATCCGCATTGCACCCGTTCCACTTTACAATACATATCGGGACGTTTTCCACTTTACGGAAGCATTTTTTAACTAACGGCTAAGGGAATATGGTTATATTCGCTTTAGCAAATGAGCAGTTACATCTCAAAAGCAAAAGCGCTCAACGTCCTATTGTCGGGCACTTTCCTTTGGCTCTTTACAACAGTTAATGCTCAGGAAAGCAAGGAAGGGTATGCCTCTTTTTATCACGATAAATTTAACGGAAGAAGGACGGCATCGGGCGAAAAATTCAACAACAACAGCTACACTTGTGCGCATCGCACTTTGCCCTTTGGCACTAAGGTGGAAGTTACGAATCTGAAGAACGGAAAGTTTGTGGTGGCAACCGTAAATGACCGTGGTCCTTACAAATACGGGCGCGTAATTGACGTAACAAAAAGAGTGGCGAAGGAGTTGGATTTTCATCATAGCGGCATAGTGAAAGTTAGCGTAAAAGTAATTCCCGAAAACGAACAGATGCCATACATTTTGGTCAATGAAACTGTTTCAAACGAAAATCTTTTTGGCGTGAAATTGGGTACTTATGATAACTCAAAAGTTATCTCTGACTTATCGAGGCTTATGATGGATGAACTTGGAATGCCCTTGTTTGTTACCAAGCAAAAAATGGCAGAGGGTTTAGCCTATAAAGTTTATGCAGGAACTTTTGACGATAAACCCGAAGCCGAGCCTTTATTGAAAATGGTATCGGTTTTCTTTCCCGATGCAACTGTGGAGGCTTACAGCAGTTTTGTTGATTAGCGAGTTTTCCGGCTCATTAAATTTATTTTCTAAAAGGTATTCTTATTGAAATAAAATTTTCAACTTCGGCACGATACTTGTTTCATAACTGTAAAAACATCTGCCTATGGGAAAGTGTTACGCAAAGCGGATCATCATCAGTTCCGTGCTGTTTTAGTGTTCTTCAAAAAAGACCCTGTCTTTCTTGAAAGAGAAAATCAAAAAAGGCTACCTTCGGGTAGCCTTTAATTTTAGCAGTCGGAACCGGGTGGGGTGTGGACATACTAATAATCGTCTTCCTCAACATCATCGGCATATCTGCCGCTGTCGTCTTGAAAATTATCAATATTAAAATCTTGCCTGCGCAGAAAATCCTCTTTTTTCAGCTTGATAGAAACCAATCTGTCTAACCTGAAATTGCGGTATTCATTACGCAGATGACAAAAACCCACCAAATGGCGTTTTCCGTCTTTGTAAACAACTGCCATTGACTCAATATCGCGAATACTGACACCTTTTTCGCGGCTGTCATACTCTATGGTAGCGAGTTTTGAGTTTTCAATAGCGTTGTTGATTGTGCCAAGCAGGTTTGGCGAGTAGTGCATTTGCTTGCGTTGCAAGCCGGCAGTTTTTTGATAGGCAGAATGTCCATTCATATTTCAATCACGTTTTGTTGAGGGCAAAGATATGTGATAAAGTTTCTTAATGCCCAACATTTTGCAAGAAAAATTTTCATTTCAGTTTCCAAAGAAAGCTAATTGTATCAATAGTTTTGGAAACTTTTATTGGAACATTAGTTTTTAAAAAGTAGTTGTTCCTACTACAACCCTTGATATTATTAGATTTTAAGAACAGCACGGGTTAATTTTTATTTTCACCGAAAATTAAATTCTCTATGGAAATATTGCCGTTGCTTGCCGGCTTAATTATTGGTTTCACTTTGGGCTACTTTTATTTAAAGTCGAAAACGAAAGATACCGATTCTGTTCCAAAAACAGATTTTGAAAAACTGACTATTGAAAAGAACACCCTTGAAGTAGAAAAAGGACGTTTGCAGGAAAGAGTAAAACTCAATGCCGAAGAAATTGAAACTTTAAATGCGGCAATTGAAACCGAAAGAAACAAGTCTTCAAAATTCAGTGTGGAACTTTCTGCCGTAAAAACTTCGTATGAAAATCTTTCGCAAAAATTGATGGAGCAAAAAAGTGAAGTGGAGCAATTGCAGGAAAAATTCAAGATTGAATTTAAAAATATCGCCAACGAAATGCTGGAAGATAAAAGCAAAAAATTCACCGAGCAGAACCATCAAAAACTAAGTGAAATTCTTAATCCTTTAAACGAAAAAATAAAATCGTTTGAAGATAAAGTTGAAAAAACGCACCGCGAATCTTTGGAAAAAAATGCAGGTTTAATACAGCAGTTGGTGCAATTGAAAGACCTGAATATTCAAATGAGCAAAGACGCGCTGAACCTTACCAAAGCATTGAAAGGCGACAGCAAAATGCAGGGAAACTGGGGTGAAGTAATTTTAGAAAGAGTGCTGGAAAAATCGGGTTTGGTGAAAGACAGGGAATATTTTGTGCAAAGTTCTGTTACCACCGAAGATGGAAGGCGACTGCAACCCGATGTGGTGATTCACCTGCCCGACAACAAAAACGTTGTTGTGGACTCAAAAATTTCGTTGGTTGATTATGAAAAATTTTCTTCGGAAGAGGATGAAGCGCAGCGAATGATTTTTTTGAAAAAGCACATTCAGTCTTTACGAAATCATGTAAAAGGTTTGAGCGAAAAAAACTATCATCAACTTTACGGTGCGGGCAGCCCTGATTTTGTGTTGTTATTTGTGCCGATTGAACCTGCGTTTTCGTTGGCTGTGCAGCACGACCCTGAATTGTTCAATGATTCTTTTGAAAAAAATATTGTGATAGTCAGCACATCAACGCTTTTGGCTACGCTGCGCACCATTGCAAGTATTTGGCGCACGGAATATCAAAACAAAAACGCTGCCGAAATTGCCCGACAAGCAGGAGATTTGTACGACAAATTCAATGGTTTGGTAGAAGATTTAATTAAGGTCGGAAAACAAATGCAGCAATCGCGCGAAAGCTATGAGGATGCCATGAAAAAACTTTCTGTCGGAAAAGGAAATCTTGTTTCACGAACAGAAAAACTAAAAGAACTTGGCGCAAAAACTTCCAAGAGTTTGCCACAATCGCTCTTGGATAGAGCGTTGGATTAGTTGCTTATTTTTTCAAGCCAATTTCAATCAGCCTTTCATCCAAATATTCACCTGCGCTGATTGGCGCGTAAGCCAATGGAGCAAAATCATCCACACAAGAATCCAAACAATCTAAGCGCATTTCGCTGCGCGGATGCAAAAAGAAAGGAATAGAAAAGCGCGAAGTATTCCATTTTTCTCTTGGCGGATTTACCACGCGGTGTGTAGTTGATTTGAGTTTATTATTGGTAAGCCTTTGCAGCATATCGCCAACGTTCACCACAATGCAACCTTCGGGTGCAGTGATGTTCAGCCATTCCCCTTGTTTGTTCAGCAATTGAAGCCCTTCGGCAGATGCACCAACCAAAAGCGTAATCAAATTGATGTCTTCATGCTGCTCGGCACGGATTGCGCTTTTAGGTTCGTGCGTAATTGGCGGATAGTGGATTGCTCTTAAAATTGAGTTGCCATTAAAAATATGCCTGTCAAAATAATTTTCATCCAAGCCTAAATGAATGGCAATCGCGCGTAAAAGATATTTGCCGCTTTGCTCAAATGCTTTGTATAATTCAATGCCTTTTTGAGTAAAATTCTCCACTTCCGACACAGAAATATTTTCAGGATAAATTTCTTTAACGGGGTCGTTGCCTTCAACGGTTTGCCCTAATTGCCAAAACTCTTTCAAGTCGGGCGCATCGTAGCCTTTTGCAGTTTCTTTACCGAAAGAAGTGTAGCCGCGCTGCCCCGCAAGTTCGGGTTTTTCATAGCTCTTTTTCACATCAGTCGGCAGTTCAAAAAAGGCTTTCACCAAAGCATAATAATCGTCAATTAACTCTTGCGAAACACCATGATTTTTCACGCTCACAAAACCCACATCTTCAAATGCAGTTCCGATTTCATCCACAAAACCGGCTTTGTCATCTTCGCTTCCGCTTACATATTTACTCAGGTCAATTACAGGAATAGTAAATTCGCTCATAAAATTTCGATTGATTGGGTGCAAATAAGGCTTCTCTTTTCGGAAGTTACAACTCAATTTTACAGATAGCTTTCCATAGCTAACTTGTCTTATTTTTATTTATTTCAAATCATGTTTTGGAAAAACGGAACTAAAAACTACCTTTGCCACCCCAAAAATAGGTATATGTACGCCATAGTGGAAATTCAAGGTCAGCAATTTAAGGTGGAAGCCGGTAAAAAGGTTTACGTTCACCGTTTAGAAGGTAATGCAGGCGACAGCGTGAGCTTCGACCGTGTGTTGCTTACCGACAACAGTGGAAGTGTTTCTGTTGGAACGCCAACCGTAAGCGGAGTGAAAGTAAATGCCAAAATTCTTGAGCACCTTAAAGACGATAAAGTAACCATCTTCAAAAAGAAACGCAGAAAAGGTTACAAATTGACAAAAGGTCACCGTCAGTCATTAACTCAAATTTCGATTGAAAGTATCGGATAATAATTTACTAAGAAAATAAAATCATAAGTCATGGCTCATAAGAAAGGCGAAGGCAAGGTAAAAAACGGCAGAGATTCTCACAGCAAGAGATTAGGTATTAAAATTTTCGGTGGCGAAGCAACATCTCCCGGAAATATTATAGTTAGACAACGCGGTACTGCATACCACCCGGGCAAAGGCGTGGATATTGGAAAAGACCATACTATTTTTGCTTTGGAAACGGGCGTGGTAAAATTTACCAAAGGTAAAAACGACAGGCGTTTTGTTCATGTTGTTCCCGTAGCAGTTGCTTAATTGCATATTAAAATCATTCAAAAAAGCCTTTCGTTTTCGGGAGGCTTTTTCTTTTTGAAACGGTTAAGCTACGCATGAAAAAGAAAAAACTATCACCCATTCTTGCTGTGTTCATCACCGTATTTATTGATATGTTGGGTGTTGGTATCATCATTCCGATTTTCGCCCCGCTCATCATCCGCAACGAGCATGGGATGTTGCCATTGGATACTCCCGAACCTACTCGCAACATCATCTATGGTATTCTCGCAGCTTCTTTTGCCATTGCACAGTTTTTTGGTGCGCCAATTCTCGGCACGCTTGCCGATAAAAAAGGTAGAAAAAAAATTCTTCAAATCAGTATTGTCGGCACTTTTGTCGGCTATATCTGCTTTGCACTTGCCATTCATTTTAAATTGATTTGGCTGCTGTTTATTGCGCGTATTTTACCCGGATTTATGGGTGGCAACATTGCCATTGTTTTAGCATCACTTGCAGACATCAGTGAGCCTAAAGACCGTGCAAAAAACTTCGGTTTGGTTGGTATGGCTTTTGGTTTGGGTTTTATTTTGGGTCCGTTTATTGGCGGTGTTTTGGCGCAGCCAACGGAGTGGTTTCCGTGGTTCGATTACTCCACACCGCTTTGGTTCACGGCAGGTTTATCGGCATTGAATTTTTATTACGTAGCAAAGCAATTTCCCGAAACATTCAAGCCAAGTGGCGAAGGAAAACTAAGCCTGATGATGGGTTTTCGGAATTTGAAAAAGGCATTTGCTTTGGTAGAAATGCGCGTAATTCTGTTCACCTTATTTCTGCAAACTTTCGGATTCAGTTTTTTCATGCAATTTTTTCAAGTTTATCTTATCAAAGAATTTGATTTCAACCAAAAGCAAATCGGCATGTTGTTCGGCTATATCGGTTTGTGGATTGCATTTACACAAGGTGTGGTAAACAGGGTTGTATCGGTGCGTTTTATGCCTGCAAAAGTTTTGCGCATCAGCTTGCTGTGGATGGGTGTTGCCTTGCTTGCTATTCTTCTTCCAAGCGAGTGGAAATGGTTGCTGGTAGTGCATCCTTTTGTGGCATTGGCGCAGGGCGTAACCGGACCAAAC
>CAZSEG010000016.1:17419-31894 GCA_964605875.1 uncultured Chitinophagaceae bacterium | reverse complement strand
TCCTCATCTCAACAATGTTATGTTTCCTTCTTTAACAACCACTTCTCCTTCATCGCACACTGCTCTTAAATAATAGCCGAATACACCTGCATCCAACAGCTTGCCGCCATAAGTTCCGTCCCAGCCTTTTTTGATGCTATTTGTTTCAAACATCAGTTGCCCCCAACGGTCATAAATCGCTAAATAAACATCGGTAATTCTGATTCCTCTTACAAACAGCACATCGTTTTTTCCATCACCGTTTGGCGTAAAAGCATTAGGCAGAAAAACTCCGCCTGTTGCGCATGGCGTTCGGAACACACGCACAATCACCGTATCGTTTGCAAAACAGCCGTTTGTGTCTTTTGCTAGCACATAATACATGGTTGTTTCTAACGGATACGCTAAGGGCGCGAAACTTGAGGTGTCGCTTAGCGTTTCATCAAAAGTCCAGGTTACGGAAACAACGCCTGGTGTTGTAACCGATAATTGTGACGTATCTCCGTATCCAATAGTATATGGTGTTGCTATTGCTTCTAATGATGGCAACAGCGATTTTACATCCACAAAAACCGAACCTGAAAAAGAGCATCCCAATTGGTTAGTAACGCGAACTGTAAAAGTGGTGTCGCGGGGCGGGCTTACCAACGGATTTGCCGTTCCCTGTCCGCTGATAATCAATGCCGGTGGCGACCATTCAAAATACAAAGTTTGACCGGGCTGCTTCGTTGTTGCTGCAAGCTGCACAGTATCTCCGGCACAAGTTGCCTGCGATGTCGCAACTTCCACCGCATCGCTGAAAACAACAACGGTTTGTTTTAAAGTATCTGTGCAAACACCTTTTGAAATATAAAGCGTGTAAGTTGTTGTTGAATCGGGCGAAACAAACGGATTGGGAGCATTCAATTCATTTAAAGAAGGATGCGGCTGCCATTGATAATTTACATTGCCAAACTGCCCGGGTGAAACACCAATTTGTGTAATTTCTGTTTTACAGATTGTTCGGGTTGGCAGCGTAGTTGAATCTACAGTGTTGGAAAGAATCAAAAAACTTTTCTCAATAGAATCCATGCCGTTACAGCTTGCCGTATCAATGGCAATTAAAGTAATGGTGTACAAACCCGGCTGCGTAAAAGTGCGTGTATAATTGCTGTCGGCAGACTGCACGCCATCGCTGAATTTCCAAATAAAATCTGCATCGCCAACAACCGTACTTTTGTTATTAAACGTTCCTGTAAACGGCAACTGGCAAGGAATTTCCGGCATATCGAAATCGGCTAAAACATTTTTTATAGTGAAGTCGAATTTGAAAACACCGTTGTTGCAATTCGGGCTGTTGTTGGTTGTTGAAACCGCGCCCGCAGTAGTCGGGAAATCACTGACACCACCGCATCCCGCGCAAACGCTTTGATACAAAATTCCTTTTTTGCTGTAGCGCGAAGTGCCACCGTCCACATGGTCGGCTGCTGACGGGCTTCCAAAAAAAGTGCCGTAAGATAATGCCGAAGCATCGTCATTTAATACCGCCATGTAGAAATCATTGTCATCGGTTGTAAGGCTGTAAGCACCGGCAGTAACGGGCATTCCCTGCGTGGTTAAAACCGTTGTGCCGCCTACGTTTGCGCCCCAACCCGCGAGATAAACTTTTGCGCATAAATCAACCAGAAAAGCAGTTGGAGAAAGGTTCGGTCTGCCGTTGCCGCTGCCAAGCGTTGTACTCCAAATTACCGAATCTAAATCATGCGTCATTTTGGTGATAAACAAGCCGCTGTTCGGGTTGCTGTAAGCAGCATTTTGTATGAAAAAATTTCCTGTTGAACGAGTTTGACCAACCACATAAACATTATCGGATTTATCGTTTTCAACAAAATAAATCTGGTCGTAACTTGAAGTTCCCCAATAGGTTGATTTTTTTACCGCAACACCTGTTTTGTCCACCACGCCCACAAAACCATCGCTGCTGCCGCCATTGAACTGCGATTGCAAAACGCCCGAAGGCGAAGCCGGAAAACTAAGCTGCGAGCGCGTGCCGCCACACACAAACAAATCATCATTTTTATCTAACGAAAGCGAATAAATCGCATCGTCATCTTCACCGCCAAAATACGAACACCACACCATAGTTGAGAGGTTGTTGTTCATCTTGATAATAATGCCATCCAAACCGCCACCCGGAAAATCCTGAAACACACCCGATGTAACCGGAAAATCCTGCGAGCGCGTGCAGGTTGCTAGGTAAATATTGTCCTGTTTGTCAATATCAATTTCACCGCGCACTTCATCGGCATAATTGTGGCGAAGAAAATTTCCGGGCGAAGTATTCAGCCCGTCATTATCTGTGCCGCCAACATAAGTTGAAGCAAGCAGTTGTGTGCCGTCTGCGCTGAAACGCGAAATCACAATATCCGAACCAAACACATAATGCACACCCAAACCTTGAAACTGTCCCGGGTCGGGACCACCGCGATAGGTTGTTTGAAACGCGCCTGCCGTAACGGGGAAATTATCGGAACTTGTTGTGCCGAACACAAACAATTCATCATTGGTGTTTACGATTAAACTGTGCGGCAATTCATCGCTTCTGCCACCCAAAAAAGTTGAGTAAATTCTTTGTGTTCCGGCAGCATTATATTTTGTAATGGCAATGTCTGTGCCGGGCAATCCCGCGCCACTGCCGCCTGCCCACGTGGTTTGATATGCTCCGGGAGTTGTTGGGTAACCGATGCCGAAAACGCTGCCTGCCGCGTAAGTATTTTCTTTGCTGTCGAAAGTGGCGGTGTAGCCGAAATTATCTGCTGTTGAACCGCTGTATGTAGAGAATAATAAAGCAGGGTCAATTACCAAATCATAGCCTGAATTAAAACCTTCGGGAAATGCAAAACTCGCGGTGTTATCATTCAAAACAAAACTGCATTTCACTTCCGATTTTTTGCCGTCAATTATCTGATAGGCAAAAGGTTTTTCTTCAATCACATCACCCACAGATGTTTGCATTACCAAAGCACCTTCTTTCAAAAAAAGTTTTGTTGCGCCTTCATATTTTACCTTAACTGCAATATCGTTTTTTTGTCTTGAAGGATTCGCTTTCACAATCCAATCGAACTTTGGTTTGCCGTTTTCCGAATAAATCTGCAAGTCAATTCCGTCATAAATATTTTTGTAAGCTACCCGATGAAAACCACTGACTTTGCTTGCCCATTTGCTCTTATCATTTCCGATAAAATAATTATAGTATTCATCTAATTTTTCATCGCCTTCCTTTAGTGCATTTGCATTGCTGCCCACAAAAGTTGCTTTGATGGCGTGGAAGTGAAGCACATCGGGAAATTCGGGTGTAAAGTCGTGTTGGCGGTGTTGGTCGTGGCGCAAAAGCATCAGTTCTTTTTCGCTGCCTTTGTTGATGGTGAAGCCCTGATTTTCTAAAAACAATGCGGCAAAAGGCAAGTCGGCTTTGAATAAAATATTGCTGTGCCACTGATTTTTATTCTGCTTGAAAACAACATTGCGGCACGGTTTACACTCGTGCGCCACAGCGTTATTTTGCAACAACACTAAAAGCAGAAACAATATAGCGAGCCGAAAACGATTCATACGGGACTTAAAGATGTGAAAATCTATGGAATAGCTGTATTGTATTGAAGATTTATTTAAAAAAATGATTGTCGCAGCAACACTAAAAACAATTCTCGCCCGTCTTTGTTCCACATTCAATATGCAACAAAAAACATTTATTCTTGGCGCGTTTCTGTTTTTGGTTTTGGCGGGCTGCGGTCAGTCCGGTGAAAAACCCGAAGCGAACAATGAAGAAAATAAAACAAGCAATAAAATAAGTATGAGCGAAAATGAAAAAGTTGAAACAGCAACCTTAGCCGGAGGTTGCTTTTGGTGTACCGAAGCCGTCTATCAACAATTAGCCGGAGTGATAAGTGTAGAAAGCGGTTACACAGACGGCAAAATAAAAAACCCGACCTATAAAGAAGTGTGCAGCGGTTTAACGGGTCATGCAGAATGTGTTGAGATAAAATATGATGCCGGCAAAATTTCTTTTACTGAATTGCTGCAAGTGTTTTTCAAAACCCACGACCCCACAACATTGAACCGTCAGGGCGCAGACGAAGGCACACAATACCGCTCCGGCATTTATTACCACAGCGATGAACAAAAGCAAATTGCAGAAAACATCATTGCAGACTTAAATGCTTCGGGTGCTTTTAATTCAACAATTGTTACGGAGGTTAGACCTTATTCTGTTTTCTATAAAGCCGAAGACTATCATCAGAATTACTACAACGAAAACAAAACCAAGAACCAATATTGCGCTTTGGTGATTGTTCCTAAAATCGAGAAATTCCAAAAGGTATTTGCCGATAGATTGAAGAAGTAATCAGTTTTAGTTTACAGCAAAAACACCGTCAATTCAACTTAACACCTTCCGCTGTTAAAAAAAACTAACTTCGCGCGCTTGCAAACGTTGGTATATGCACATTTGCAGCCCTCAAAAAACAAAATATTTAGATTCAGTATGAAGCATTTTTTCGTGGCAGTGGCAACGCTGTTTTTCTCAGGTGTGTTTGCGCAGGCAGATAAAAATTCGGTTCTTTTTTCGGTAAGCGGTGAGCCGGTTTTGGTTGGCGACTTTGAATATGTTTACACCAAAAACAACATCAACAATCAAGCTGATTACAGCGAAAAAAGTCTGCGCGATTACCTTTCACTTTACGAAAATTTCCGTTTGAAAGTAAAAGAAGCAGAGGCTCAAAAGTTAGACACTATCAGCGGCTTGATGAATGAGTTAGACGGCTACCGCAAGCAATTGGCAAAATCGTTTTTGACCGATAAAGAAATTTCCGACAAGTTGTTGCAAGAGGCTTACGACCGTTCGTTGAAAGAAGTAAACGTGAGCCACATTCTTATCAAATGCGATGAAAATGCGAACCCGCAAGACTCGCTTGCCGCCTACAAAAAAGCATTGAACATCCGCACACGCTTAACCAAAAACGAAGACTTCGGAAAACTTGCGCGAGAGTTCAGCGATGACCCGAGCGCGAAAGAAAATGCAGGTGAAATCGGTTGGTTTTCGGTTTTTCAAACTGTGTATCCTTTTGAAACTGCGGCATTCAACATGAAAGCAGGCGAGTTGAGTTTTCCGGTGCGCACACAATTCGGCTATCACATTATTAAATTGGTGCAAACCCGTCCGGCACAGGGTGAAATCCGCACTGCGCATTTGTTGTTGAAATTCCCGCAGGATGCTACCGATGAGCAACGCAAAAAAGTACAGGTGCGCATTGATTCTGTTTACACGGCAATTACTTCCGGCAGTGTTTCGTTTGACGATGCTGTGGCAACTTTTTCGGAAGACAGAACAACCCGCAACAAAAAAGGCGAACTGGCTTGGTTTGGCACAGGGCGCATGGTTCCCGAATTTGAAGATGCCGCTTTCGCGCTTGCAAAAGATGGCGACATTTCAAAACCAATTAAAACCGCTTACGGATGGCATATCATCAAACGTTTGGAGAAAAAAAACATTCCCGATTTCAACGATGTAAAAGCCGATTTAAAACGCAAGGTGGAGCGCGACAGCCGCAGCCAGGTGGCAAAAACAATTTTGATTGACAGAATTAAAAATGACAATAACTTTAAAGAAACAGCAGCCAATAAAACCGAGTTTTTCAAAAAAACAGATTCTACTTTAACCACCGGAAAATGGAACTCGGAGGAGTTGGCAAACTCTAAAAAAACATTGTTTGAAATTGGCGGCAAAGCCTTTTCGCAATCGGACTTTGAATCGTACATAGCCAAAAACGCAAAACGCAGAAGCGACAAAAACAAAGACCAGTTGCTGAATGAATACTACGACAATTTCGTTACGCAAACAGTTTTGGATTTTGAAGAAGGGCAATTGGAAAACAAAAAGCCTGAATTTAAAGCCTTGATGAAAGAATACCGCGATGGCATTTTGTTGTTTGAACTCACCGACAGAATGGTGTGGAGCAAGGCGGTAAAAGACACAGCCGGCTTGCAGGCTTTCCACGAGCAAAACAAAACCAAATATATGTGGGGCAATCGCGTAGAAGCCGTGATTTACAACACCACCGATAAAAAACTTGCCGATGCAGCATACAAATTGGCTACCAAGAAAAAAGATGCAAACGCCATCAAAACAAAACTGAACAAAGAAGGCGCGACCGCAAAAATTTCAACCATCGAAGGCAAATACGAAAAAGGTCAATACAATGTGGTGGACGAAATTGAGTGGAATGTTGGCACAACACCCGTGAAACTTTTAGACGACAGCAGCTACCGTTTTATTGTGGTAAAAAGTTTGGTTGCGCCCGAGCCTAAAAGCCTGAAAGAAGCGAAAGGATATGTGGTGAGCGACTATCAGGAATATCTTGAAAAAACATGGATTGCCGAATTGCGCAAAAAATATCCAATCGTGTTAAACGAGAATATTTTGAAAACATTGGTGAAAAAATAAGCAGATAGATTTGTTGTTGTATGACTTGTCTGAACTTTGTAAAAAAGCATCAAAAATTCTTCTTCAAACGAAGGAGAATTTTTGATGAAATCAAAGGTTTCGCATCTCACATCTCACACCTCAAGTCTTACACTTTTTTCATTTTTCATTTTTCATTTTTCTCTGCGCTGTTTTTCCTTTCCTCCTGCAATTATTTTAAGAAGAAATTTATTGGCGAAGAAGAACTTCCGTTGGCGCGCGCCAATCAGGTGTATTTGTATCCGAGCGATGTGGAAGGATTAACGAAAGGGCTGCATGGCGAAGACAGCGTGAAAGTGCTGAAAGCCTTTGCAGAACGATGGTTGAGGCAGCAAATGCTGCTGCAAAAAGCCGATGAAAATATTCCGGGCGATGACCCTGCCATCGTGAAAAAAATTGAAGACTATCGCCAGCAGCTTACGCTTTATGAATATGAAAAAGCATTGATTGCGGATAAATTAGACACCACTATCCGCACCGCTGAAATAGAAAAATATTATGAAGAATTTAGCAGCAATGTTCCGCTGCAAAACGATGTTCATTTGGTGCAGTTCATTCGGTTGAAAGAAGAACTTCCCGATTTTAAAGACATTAAAAAACTGATTCTGAACGGCAGCAAAAACGAAGAAGATGAGCAGCGCATCGAAGGCTATTCAAAAGCAAATGCCGGAACTTATGCTTATGCAAATCCGCTTTGGTACAACACCGAAAATCTGCAATCAATATTTTCATTCAGCGATAAAGAACTGGCGAGTGTATTGCAAACCAACAAATTCAAAGAGTTTAAGCGCGATGACGGCACTACACTTTTTATTAGAGTAACTGCAACTAAACGCAAAGGCGAACCCATGCCCATAGAATTGGCGCGTACCGACATTTCAAAAATCCTGATTGAAAAGCGGAAAATGAAATTGATTGAACAAACCTACGAGCGCGTTTACCGCGATGGCGTAAATTCAAAAAATGCAGAAGTGTATGTTAAGTGATTGGAGATTTAAAACATCCTTGCTTGCTGTTTTGTTTTTGGTAAACACTCTTGCTTTTGCGCAAACCGAAAAAGGCAACATCATGTCGGGCGCATCCATTGACATGGCTTCTACTTTTGTAGCGGCAACTCAATACAACAACAGTTATTTCAACCTCAGCATTGCGCCCGGCTTGCAATATTTTGTAATCAATAATCTTGCGGTGGGTGGTTCGCTCAACTTTTCAATGAATGTTTACCGCAGGGAAAAAATCACTTCTTTTCTTTCGGAGGTTGGTCCATCGGTGCGCTATTATTTTGGCAAAAAGAAAAAGCCGCAGCACAAAGGTTTTGCACAGGTAAGTGGCGGCTACGCAACTTCCACGTTCCTCATTGACGGCAAAACCTCCAACCGCGATGGCTTTTATGCAGGTGCTTTGGTGGGCTTCGCATATTTTATCAATAAAAGTATTTCACTTGAAACATCTTTGGGCTTCAATTACAACCAGCAAAAGGACGTGAAGCAAACAAACATTCCCTTTCGCGTAGGTTTTAATATTTTCATTTTACCAAAATCAAAAAAGCCCCTTGTAACAGAACCATGATGCAACAGAAATCAGAAATCGGAAATCGGAAATCGGAGGTTAAGGCAGGCGTTGTCCGGCTGTTTTCCCCTCTTGAGAGGGGTTGGGGTGTGTTTGTATTTATTTTATTCTTTGTTTTCAGCAGCAACGCCCAAACCATTGCCGACAAAGTTGTAGCAGTAGTTGGCGATAATCCGGTTTTGCTTTCCGATATTGAAATGCAGTACGTACAGGCAAAAGCGCAAAGCGAGGCAGAGCCTTTGCCCGAGAGTTTTAAATGCGAAATTTTTGAACGCCTGATGTTGGAAAAATTGTTTTTGGCACAAGCAAAAATTGACAGTGTTGTGGCAAGTCCCGATGAGGTGGAAGCCGAATTGGACAGGCGTATCCGCTACTTCAATTCCATTTTTGGTTCAAGAGAAAAGTTGGAGGAATACTACGGCAAATCCACTTCGGAATTGAAAGATGATTTTCGTACAGATATTGAAGCGCAGATGGTTTCTGAAAAAATGCGTGGCAAGGCTTTGGGCAATCTGAAAGTTTCTCCGGCAGAGGTGAAAGAATATTTCAACAACATTCCCAAAGACAGCGTCCCGTATTTTAATTCCGAGTTGGAGATGTTGCAGATTGTGCGCTTTCCGGTGGTGAACGAAACGCAGAAACAAATAGCGATAGATAAACTGAAAAAAATCAGAGCCGATATTGAAGGCGGTTCCGATTTTTCGTTGCAGGCGATTTTGTATTCCGAAGACCCTGGCAGCAGCGTGGATGGCGGCAATCTCGGTATCATCGAGCGTGGCGAATTAGTGCCGGAATTTGAAGCGGTGGCTTACAGGTTGAAAGAAGGTGAACTGAGCGAAATTGTGGAAACGCCTTTTGGTTTTCACATCATTATTGTGGACGAAAAAAGAGGCGAGCGGCTGAAACTGCGCCACATATTGGTGAAGGCGAAATTGGTGCAGCAGGATTACCTTGATTGCAAAGAAACGATGGACAGCATCAAGCATCAGTTGGATGTGGATTCCCTCACGTTTAAAGAAGCCGTTGGAAAATTTTCGATGGACGAAACATCAAAAGCAGTGGGCGGTTTGATGACCAACAACAAAAGCGGAAGTTCGTATTTTGAGAAAAGCGAGATTGACGGCTCGCTGATTTTTGCCATTGATAAAATAAAGGTGAACGAATACACCGATGTGTTGCCGTTTACCGCCATGGAAAAAACTGCCGAGCAGAAAAGCGGTTACAGGATTGTGTATTTAAAAAGCGAAACCAAACCCCACAAAGCCAACCTGAAATCCGATTATCCGAAAATTCAAAATGCAGCCAAGAACGCCAAAACACAGCGTGAATTAGAGCGTTGGATAGAATTGTATAAAGACAAAACCTACGTGCGCATAGAAGAAGATTTTCGCCACTGCGAACAAGCGCAGAAATGGTTGAAAAGTAGCGATTGATACAAGGCAGAAATGAGCCTAAACGCTCAAATGTTTCACCAAATCTTTTGTGGTAACAATGCCGACAATTCTGCCATCATCAACCACAGGAACAGACTGAAATTTACCTTCCGATAAAAGATTTAAAGCATCTTCAATAGTGTTATATGAAGAAATTGAAACCGGATTTTTCGTCATTATATCATTTGCCGTAAAACTCAAACTCAACACATTTTCGTTTACGGCTTTTCCGTCTTTCATCATTTTGTAAATGAAATTCAACAGGTCATTTACACTGATTATTCCCACTAATTCATTCTCGTTTTCACATACGGGAATGTGTTGAATTTTGTATAAGTGGAAAAACTCCATTACTTGGAACAAAGAATTTTCCGGTTTTGCTACAATCACATTTTTGGTCATTATAGCGGCAATGCGCGTATTCATATAATTTGATTTTGTGCGAAATTAGTGTAATAAAATTTAAAGAATGAAATTTGGGTCAGCTTGATTTATGAGGAACGTCATTTTAATTTATTCAATCAACTGAACCTCAATTCTGCGATTGAGAATTAAGGCTTGTTCTGCACAGTCACCGGTGATGTGGCAATCATTAACCGGAATGTTGTTACTGTTATTTTTTACGGTAATTCTATCGGCAGCAATTCCATTGGATGTGAAATGCTGTTTCACGGTTGTAAACCTTTTCAGGCATAAACTTTCCGGCTCTGCTTCTTCTTTTCCTGCGTGTACATTCAATACGATTTTTGCTTTAGGATTTGCCTTTAGCTGTTGAAGTACGGGTGTCAATTTACTTTTGGAAAAATCAGTGATGTAAGCGGCATTTTTCGCAAAGTTAATAATGGCGGCATAAGCGGGTTTTGGAGGAGCGGTTTCATTGGTTTTCTGAACAATTTTTTGCTCTAATTTTTCTACAATTTTATCTTCTATTCTTTCTTGTTTTTGCGGAGGTGTGTTATTTGCCGGCTGACTTGCAGCGGGTGTTTTTTCAACCTTTGCTTCTGTTTTTTTGGTGTCTGTTTTCTTTTCTTCAACCTTAATTTCTTTAGGCGCTTTTTCTTTTTTGGGTTTATTTTTTGCTAATGCTTTTTCCTCTTCTTTTTTCTTTTTCTCTAATTCCTTTGCAACTTTTATTGCTTCTTTAATCTCATCATTTTTAACCTCTTTCTTTTCTGTTTTTTGCTTCTCTTTTATTGGTTTATCGGGCATTTCAATTTGTGAATAATCAGCAGTTTTTGCAGGAATTTTATCATCTTTTATTTCGGGTTTGGCAACAATTTTTTCTTCAACTTTTTGAGGTGCATCAGCGGCTTTTACTTCAATTATCGGTTTACTCGCAGGCTTTGACGGCACGGCAGAATATTCTGTGCGGTTGGTGAGTTGCTTGGCGCGTTGCAGGGCAATATCCAACTCATAATCCAATGGAAGATTAAAGCCTACAGTGGAAACAAAAAACACGGTGTCTTCATAGCGGTTGATGATGCCGGGCGAGCGTTTATCAATGCTCACGCGATAGTTCGTTTCGTACTTTAATTTCAGATTATACAAGCCGTCAATGTTTGTTGTGAAGCGTGTTTCTTCGCGCGTTTGCACATCTTTTAATATCACATCGGCTTTGTAAATTGGCATGTTTGAAACAACATCTTTAACCCTGCCAACCAAACGCAAGCCGTCTTTTCGCATAGTAAAATAAGCCGAAGCAGGCGTTGGCGTTCCGCGCTTGTCGGTAATTACATTCACGGTTACATCTTTTGTTCCGGCAACAGAAACGGTAAATTCATAAACCTTTCCTTTTTGCGTGGGGTAAGTGAACGCGCCATCAAAGTAGGTTGTGAGTTTGGCAACTTCCGTTCCATTTTCAAGCACCTTAACAGCCGCTTGGTATATCGGGCTTTTTGAAATACTGTCTTCAATTACAACGCCACGAAAAGAGCCTTGTGCAACAGCAGAAAAGTGAAGCAGAAAAAACAAACAGGAAGCAATACACGCGCGAAACATTTTCAATTATATTGTTTGGGCGACTAATTTGAACAAACGGTCTGTTGAACGCAAAAATTTGCTGTTAAGGTTTTGCAATGCGAGGTGTTGATTGAACAAAATCGTTACAGAAAATTATTATTTTAGCGTGCATGAAGTCAATAACTATAAATGTTCCTGAAACTGTTCATTTGCAGGAGAATGAAATAGTGAAATTTTTGGCTGCCAAACTATACGAAACGGGAGATATAACTTTGAAGCAAGCCGCTCAGTTAGCCGAAATGAAAACGGTTGAATTTGCCGAAATTCTTTCCCGTTATGATGTTTCGCTTTTCAATTATCCGCCATCCGATATTCCAAAAGATGCAGCCCATGCATAGCGTTGTTATTGCCGACACAAGCTGCTTTATTCTTTTGCTTAAAATAAATGAAATTGAATTGCTTCAAAAGTTGTATTCAAGAGTTTATACCACTCCGCAGGTTGCAAAAGAATTTTCGGATAACTTTCCGAAATGGATAGCCGTGCAAGCTGTTTCCAATATGGAAAGATTGCAGGAGCTGGGTGCAATACTTGACAGCGGAGAGGCAAGTGCCATATCGTTGAGCTACGAAATACCGGACAGTATTTTAGTGTTGGATGATTTACAGGCAAGGAAAGTAGCGTTAAAATTACACCTTGAATTTACCGGCACATTCGGGATTATCGCTAAGGCTAAACAACGGGCAATAATTCCTTCTGTAAAGCCCTTAATCGAAAAAATCCGACAGACGAATTTCAGATTTTCCGAAGCCGTATTTCTTGAAACACTAAAAGAAGCCGGAGAATCGTGATATAGCATATTTTCGCTTTGTATTTTCCTGAATCTGATTTACATTGATTTTAAAAAATAAACATGATTGATATTGCGCGAAGGTGGGTTGGAACGTGGCTTTTGATTGGCTGCGCGATGGTGTTTTTCCAAGTGATTGTTGGCGGTGTAACGCGCCTTACGGAATCGGGTTTATCCATTACGGAATGGAAGCCTGTGAAGGGAATTGTGCCACCGTTAAATGAAGCTGAGTGGCAAAAAGAATTTGAATTGTATCAGCAGATTGCACAGTTCAAAACCGTGAATCAGGATATGACTTTAGCGGAGTTTAAATGGATTTATTTCTGGGAATATTTCCATCGTTTTTGGGCGCGTTTTATGGGTTTTGTTTTCATTATTCCGTTTTCATTTTTTGTAATTAAAAAATGGTTCGACAAAGACTTTTTCAAAAAAATCGGTGTGTTGTTTTTGTGGGGCGGAGCCATTGGAATTTACGGCTGGATAATGGTTCGCAGCGGCTTAACAGGAATGTACGTGCCGCCTGTGCATTTAAGTATTCATCTTTTGTTGGCGTTGAGTTTGTTCGCTTATTTGGTGTGGCTGACGGTGTATGTTTTGTATGGAAATAAATTTGTTCTAATAAAAAATGTAAGCGCAAATTCATTGCAAAAACTGTTGCTCGCAATTTCGGTTTTAGTAACGCTGCAAATATTTTTTGGAGGCATTGTAAGCGGCATGAAAGCAGGTTTGGCATACCCGACTTTTCCCGACATGAATGGCGAAATAATTCCTGTTGCGTTGTTTTCGGAATCACCAACTTTAGCAGGTTTTACAAAATATAATGCAGCCGATTTTTGGGGCAGAACAGTTATTCAGTTTATCCATCGCGGAATTGCATATTTGATAGTGGTTTTTGTTGTTTTATTTTTTCTGAAAGCGCGAAAAACCGAAAGCAATAAAATTTTCAATTCAGCATTAAACTTATTTCCAATAACGGTTTTATTACAAGCCGTAATTGGAATTATTACAGTAATAAATTGTGTTGGAAGGATTCCTGTAAGTTGGGGCGTGTTGCACCAGGCAGGCGCAATGTTGCTGATTGCAAATGTGGCGGTGTTGTGGTTTGGCTTAAACCGAAAAGACAGTTTAAGTATTAGTGAATGAGCGCAGGCACAAGAGCCTGTGAAAAAAGAAAAGGAACGGAATGATTGCCCAAGCGGAGTGGTTGGGTCATTGAGAACGTTTTTATTAGATTTGCAATTATGAAAGTCAGGAACTTTAAGGAATTTCAGGAGTTTGTCAGCAGCAATGATATTCTGGCAAAATTCGGCATAGGCAAAATGTTTGTTTTTGGTTCTTTGGCGCGTGGCGAACGCAATGTAAAAGATATTGACTTAATGATTGATGATGATGCGCCTGATTTTGAAAAACTGATTAAGCTCAGAAATTTTCTTGAACAAACGCTTGAAATGAAAGTGGATTTGATGATAAAAAAATATGCCGACCCGATTATTTTATATCGCGCCATGAAGGACATGAAAATAGTTTAAAAAACAAACATGTAACCTTCCGTAAAAAACGATTTATTGTATTTGTTGCGAATTTTAGAATCCGTAGGCAAAATCGAAATTTATTCACGGGGTTATCGGGATGCAATAACTTTTTTTGAAGCAAATGACCAACAGCCATTCAATGCAAGTCTTGCGTTGCTGATGAACATAGGCGAGCAAACCAACAAGTTGAGCGAAGGGCTTCGCGAAAAATACAGCAACACCCCGTGGCGCGAAATCAAAGCATATAGAAACAGGATAGCGCACGATTACACAGGCATTGATAAATTCATTACCTGACAAAATAATTGCAGAAGATTTATCCTCACTTCAAGAAACAATAAGGCAAATAATTGTTGCTGAAATAGGCAACGGTAATTTTGATAAAAACGAACTTGATGCTGCCAGAAACAGCGAGTATTATCGCCACGTAAACTTTGAATTGTTGGATGTATAACGATTAAAAAATGCTTGCCGAAAAGAAAAATTCCTAATCATTTTTCCACTGCAATCTTTTTAAGCAGCTTACTCATCAAATCATTTTGGATTTTTAATTGGTTTATCAGTTCGCTGTTTTGCTGGTAAAAATTCCCAATCTGACAAATCTGATAACCTTGTGCACTATCATTATTTGTTTGATTGAAAATTTTATTTGTATC
>CAZSEG010000016.1:8114-17409 GCA_964605875.1 uncultured Chitinophagaceae bacterium | reverse complement strand
TATCGAAATTCTGGATGCTGTCTTTAGTCGTGCCTAAAACCTCTGCAATTTTTTCAAATCGCTTATCATCTTCTTTTATTCCTTTTTGCTCTATGTAGCTGTATGTCTGCTGAGATATTTTCAGCTTATTGGCAACATGTTCCTGCGTATAGTTTTTCAGCTCGCGGAAAGCCCGTATTTTATCGCCTAAGTGCATGGTAAAACGTTTTGTATTTTACAAAGATAGTTTGTAAATAACAAAAAGCAAAATTTAACTGTATCTCTGTTTGCATCTACTTTTGACCTGCCAAATATTGGCAAACAAAGAATGTTGAAAAATCTAATTGAACGATGAAAAAGATACTTCAATCATATTTATTTCTAACGTGCTTTTTGCTTTCCCAAGCTGTCAATGCACAACAAATTAAGCCGCAGGTTATTTGCTCGTCAGGTTCGCCCGCTAATCAATCGAACAACAAATTAAGCTACACGGTAGGCGAAATCACGGTAAAAAATATCAGCAACGGCACTAACAGCATCGGGCAGGGTTTCGGTAACTCGGCTATTGCTGCAACCAATATAACTGCCATAAAAGAACCCGACTATTCACTGATAAAAATAAACCTGTATCCCAACCCAACAAGCGGGCTGCTGTTTGTAGAAGTAACCGACAGCAAATTACCTTTTATTGAACTCAGAGTTCACGAAGCAAGCGGCAAATTAATAAGCAACGATAAATACGCAGTTGCTGCCAATAATCAAATCGGGATAAACACGGAAGGCTGGCAAAAAGGAACTTATTTTTTGAGAATAACCGATTTACAAAACAACCAATTAGGCGAATACAAAATAGTTAAACAATAAAATCCAAATACATGAACAATATCATCAAAATTTTGCTGCTTGTTTTTTCCGCAAATGTTTTTGCGCAAGTCGCGCCTCCGCAGGCATTTAGTTATAGCGGTGTTGCAAGAGATGCGCAAAATCTTCCTATTGCCAATCAAACCATAGGCATACAATTCAGCATTGTGAAAACATCGCCAACAGGAACTGCTGTTTATCAGGAAAATCATTTTACCAACACCGACCAATCGGGATTATTTACGCTTGAGGTCGGCACAGGCTCAGTGCAGCAAGGTGTTTTTGCAAACATCAATTGGGGTTCGGATAATTTTTATTTAAAAGTGGGTTTGGACGCATCGGGAAATACAAATTTTCAGGTGGTGGGAACAACACAATTATTGAGCGTGCCTTATGCTTTGTATGCAAAAAGTGCAGGCACAACTGCAAACAGCACTGATAATGATACAAGCGCAACCAACGAAATTCAGACGCTTAGTTTGAATGGAAATACGCTTTCTCTTTCAAATGGTGGTGGAAATGTTACATTACCCTCTTCTGGTGGAAACATAAATCCATCATACAATGTAAAACAACAAATTCCCGTTTACGGATTATTCTTTAATCCCCACAGAATATTTTCTACGACTGCAACAACTGATGGAAATATTTTATTTGTTGCTATTCAGGTGTATAACAATCTTGACCAATCTTATTTAGTTAGATTAGAACGAGATGGCGTAGGAATATATCATCCGACTAATTTTTCATCTTTACTTACCGATAGAGTTAGAAGTATGACCATTATTGATACGTTTGTTTATATACACTTTGATAACCTAACTACTCCTATTAAGAGAACAGGAATATCAGGAAATATGAATTTCACAAATATGACTTTTAATCCTTCAATACCTTCCTTTATTGGAGATTTGTTTACTGACGGAACAAATTTATTTATTACAAATTTTTCAGGAAGTGATTACCAAATCTATCAGATTATTAGCACTGCTTTAATAAACTCCAACAACAATTTTTCTTTTAGTCATAATGGTTCAACCACAGGATTTGCAAAAGTTATTTTTGATGGAACACATTACATAACTACTCGCGCTAATAATCCAAATTATTATCTGTTAAAGTATGACTTAAACAGGAATTTAATTGTTCAGAAACAAATTAGCAGTGCAGCTTATTCAGATTACAATCAAGCAGCCAATTGTTCCTCATCTAAATTGATTTTAGCAAATATAGCTGTTGGCAGTGGCTATGCTGTGGGAGCATCTACTCCAAGCCCGATGCCTGTTATTATCACAAGTCCGATTGATAAGCCGTAGTTATTGAGGATACACAGACTTTCCAAGTTTTAAAAACTTGGAAAGTCTTTAGGGCAAGTAAAAGCAACTAAAATTCAATATTCATCAGCACGGCATAATGGTCGGAAAGGTCTTTGTTTTTTTTGCTCCATTGATGCTGATATATTTTCACTTCGCGGGTAATTGTTTTTGGCGTGGTGCCATTTTTCTTCAATAAAATATAGTCGTACAGAAATTCAATTTCATCCTTGTAATAGTTCATATCGTTGTGAACAAAATCGAAAGTGTATTTTATTTCGCTGATAAACTCTCCGTCTTCCGAGTTGGTTTCTTTGAGTAATAAGGGATAGAGATTAGTGTCTGTTTTCAGTATATTAAAATCGCCTGCACAAAATTGAGGTATGTTTTCCTGCTCATGTTTTTTAAGCAAGTTCGAGAGGTCTTTTATTTGAGCATTCATGATTTCGCCCGCAGAAAAAGCCTGAAAATGTGTGCCGAAAATCTGAAACTTTTGATTCGGATAATCCACCTCAACGCCCACCACACCTTTTTTTGCAAGGCAATCGAGACCACTGCATTTTTTGAATTTAATTTTATCCAATGGCTTTAGCGGATACTTGCTAAACATCATCACACCCGAACCATTCTTCCAATTTTTAGGTTGGCTTTTACCGGGACCTATCATGTAAGGAAAATGAGATTTCATTTCTTTCTCCAGAATTTTTCTGCCGCGCGCATCAAACATTTCTTGTAAAACAACAAGGTCTATGCTGTCGTTAATTATGGCTTCTGCAATAAATGGTGCGCGTTTGTGCGGCTTGTGTTTTAAGTGAATCGCAAAGCCCGGTAAAAACTGAACATTGTAAGTAAGTATGCGCAAAGGTTTTTTTTCTGCGGCTTGTTGAGCGTATGTTTCGGATAAAAAGCACAGAGAAATAAGTGCAAAAGAAACGGCTTTAAGCAAGGTGCTTTTCATATTAGACAATCTGAAAATCGAATAAAACAAGTGTTGAAAAAGTATATCACAAGTGCGCTAACTTGCTGCGCAAATAACAACAAAATATTAAGCCTAAAATGATTTTAGATAAAGATACCTATCGCCACCGGGGACTGCGCAAAGCTTTGGTTGAAGAATTGAAACGAAAGGGAATAAGCGATGCGCGGGTGTTGGATGCAATCGGAAGCGTGAAGCGGCATTTATTTTTGGGCAGCGACACCATTTTTGATAATCATGCTTATGAAGACAAGGCTTTTCCGATAGCTGCGGGGCAAACAATTTCGCAGCCCTATACCGTAGCTTATCAATCGCAATTGCTGGAGGTTGCAGCAGGAGAGAAGGTGTTGGAAATCGGCACGGGTAGCGGCTATCAGGCGGCTGTGCTGGCGGCAATGGGCGTAAAAGTTTTTTCTATTGAAAGACAAAAAACGCTCTATGATAAAACCAAACCGCTGTTGCAGCATCTCGGCTACACTAACATTAAATGTTTCTTTGGAGATGGCTTTGAAGGCTTGCCGCTTTTTGCTCCTTTCGACCATGTGATTATCACCGCAGCAGCGCCAAAAATTCCCGAAAAATTATTGAAGCAATTGACTGTTGGCGGCAACATGGTTATTCCGCACGAAGAAGGCGGAGTAACTAAAATGAAGCGATATACCAAGCATTCCGCCCGCGAAATAGAAGAGGAAATTTTTGATGATTTCCGTTTCGTGCCTATGCTGGAGGGCAAGGTTTTTTGAGATATTTTGATTTGTGCAACAGAAATAAAATTACTTTCAAAAATTTAATTTCAACCACGTAGAAACGTAGTTGTTCTCTTGTAATCAGCTATGTCCAAAACTTGTTTTAGTTATGTGAATTTCACACACGGAAATCGGAGTGTTTGCTGACACAAACAGCCACTCACCTCCTAAAGTATTCGGCTGTTTTAATTCCTAACTCACGTTATATTAAGTTTTGCATCTTGATGAATGTTTGTAATTTCCGTTTTCAAAATCAGAAATTGAATCTCGCTCCATACATAGACCATACCATTCTCAAAGCCGACACTTCGGAAGAAGAAGTAATTAAGTTGTGCAACGAAGCGAAACAATATGGCTTTGCGGCAATTTGTATTCCACCATATTTTGTTAGAAAATGTAAGCAATGGCTGAAAGACACAGATATTAAAATTGCCACTGTGGTTGGCTTTCCGTTGGGTTACGCACACACGCCTGCAAAAGTGGAAGAAGCGCGTAGGGCAATTGACGAAGGCGCGAACGAAATTGATATGGTGCTGAATATAATTGCGCTGAAATCGGGCGATTTGAATTATTTGAAAAATGAATTAACCAGCGCAGCTACCATTATTCAATTGCGTGGCGGCAAGCTGAAAGTGATATTGGAAACAGGCTTATTAACCAAACAGGAAATTCTTGCCGCCTGTAAATTATGCACCGAATTAAACGTTGATTTCGTAAAAACATCTACCGGATTTACCGAGCAGGGCGCAACGGTGGAAGTAGTTGAATTATTAAGAGCAAATCTTCCTAAGTCAATTAAAATAAAAGCAAGCGGAGGCATTCGCGACAAAGCATTTGCCGAAGCGCTTATTAAAGCCGGAGCAGACAGAATCGGAACATCAAAAGGAGTTGAATTAGTTAGCTGATTATTATGAACAACATAAAATTACAAGGGACGAAAGACGAAGGACGAAGGACGACCCCAAAAACCGCACACTGCCTACTGCTCACCGCCTGCTGCCTACTGTTTTCTTTCTCCACATCAGCGCAAGAATACAACACCGTTCATCAGGACGAATCGCTGAAAAACCTGGTTGAAAAATATCGCGCTTATCAGCAAAAGGTGGACGTTGCCGAAGGCTACAGAATTCAAATTACCTACACAACCGACAGAGATGAAGCCTATAAAGCAAAAGCACGTTTGTATAAAGAGTTTGATGCCGCTAACTCTTATATCGAATACGAACAACCCAATTACAAACTTCGTTTGGGCGACTTCAAAACACGATTGGAAGCAACGGCTTTTTTACAGCAGGTAATTTCTCTTTACCCAGGCGCATTTATTGTGAAAGACAGGGTGAAAATCAAGTAGCTGTTTCCTGAACCAGAATTACGTATGCGATGATGTTTTTTTGTTGTTTGTAGTTTCTGAAATTTCTCAGGTTTGGTTTGGGCATTAAAATCTCTTTAATTTTGTTCTATATTCGCTTTTGAAAATAACTTAAAATATTCCGATTCCGCTTTTCCAAAGTTCCAAGCTTTGGAAAAGTTATCATTCACCAAATTATAGAAACATGAAACTCGGTACATACTTCATTACAGCAGCATTATTGACTTTACTTTTTGCATCGTGTAAAAAGGCGGATTTTTTAGCCGACTGTCCTTCATACACCAATACCAGCGTTGAACAAGTAGTTTCATTTTTAAGCGGTTGCGATAAGGTTTGGGAGAATTGCTATGACGATGGAAAATCATATAATAGTGCCCGCGCATTGTATAAGTTTGATGCAAATGTAGAAGGCACAATGCTTTTGTATCGCTTGCAAGGTGGCAACGCATGGTTTCATCATTCCTTCTTTGGCTACCGCATAGCGCAACAGAACGATAAAATAGTTCTCATAATTGATAAGTTCGACAATTCTGCGCCCTCCAACAAAGACAGCGCATACACCTATGAAATTACCATCAGAGACAAAGGTTTTGTTACTTGGACAATAGTGAACGCACCAAAGGGTGAAGAGTATCGCATAGGAACAAAACTTTACAGGAAAGTATATCAGGATGATTTGCCTTCTGATTTCTACACGCCCACTCAGGCTCCTGACCCCAACAATAATAACAATAACAATGGCTCGGGAAGCTGCTCAGGCTCTTACAATGGACCGAATTATGACATACAAATAGATGCGCATTGTATGCAGGCGTATAACATGGTATGTAATCAGGGCTATAGCAAATCATCGTCTGAAGTGCAGCAAGTGTGCAACACATACAAAGGGATGGTGAGTTGCTGCAAACCTTCCACACCATCTACTTATCCTAACTGTCCTTACTGCAATTAAATTTTACCTTCATCCAATCAATTCACTTATGAAAAAAACGACAACACTTTTCGCGGCAACATTTTTACTCATGCTTTTGGGCATACAGGGATGCAAAAAGGATAAAGACAATGACGGAAATCCTCAAATCATTTTTGAAAAGCAGGATTACTACCCGTTTGAAGTCGCTTTGCTGAAAGCCGAAAACACTTCGCTTGCCGATAGCGAATATTCGGGCAACATTGACGGAACAAATATTACGCTCGTTGGCACAAGCGGTTCGCTGGCAACTGTTTTGCCTGATTTGAGCGCAGGCGCACACAAGCTCACGGTAAACATCAACGGAAAAGAATTTTCGGCTTCGTTTAATTTGCTGGCAAGTCCGTCTGTTGCTAACCCAAATGTGGCTTACAATCATTACGAGCAAACGACCAACGCAACTATTCAATCACTTACGCAATATGCCGACAGCCTTGAGCCTGCCGAAAAAGCGCAGGTTTTAGCTGACATTCAAACATTACAGCATTTTGCTGACAGCGTAGAGCAAGCCTACAATGCGCTTTCACCGCAGGAAAAAGAAAACTGTGCGCAATTCCTCGCAGCCAACCAATGGTGGTTAGACGAAATGCAAGCCGCCACCAACGAATTGCTCATCGCTTCGTTTTCCTACAAAACACAAGATGCGATTAAAGACCACGAACAGCAGGTGAATGCGAGAAAAACTGCATATCTCAAAGCCAACAAAGCAGTAGCAAACGGTATTACAAGAATCATAGGACTTACAGCATTAGGTTCGGTTTTTGGTTTGCCGGGCGCATTGGTTGGCGCGGGATTAGGCGTAGCGAAATTTATAGTAAGCGTGAAGCAACTCGGTATGGCGCAGGATGAATTGATAGACTACACATTCATGGTGTTTCAGGCTGCCACAGTAAGCGGCAAAACAAACAGTTCCGTATCGTTTACGCACAACGTTTCCAAAGAAGTGAGCGTTACCATGAACTACCGCTCTTTGTATGCAGGCGATAAAAATACATCTGCGCCTGTTGCCAAAGATTTTGTAACGGGATTTCAAACAATTAAAGATGCGTGGAACAAGGTTATCGGCAAAATTCCGTATTCGCATCTCTTCATTCCGCAAACGGTGGATAACAAGCCCAATTACAAAACAAGCAACCGTGCCGTAAACAGCAAATACCTTTCGGTAAGCGGCATTGATAATTCCAAAGTGTCGCTTGCAGGTACTGATAAAACAGACGGTTACCTTGCACTCAAATTCCAAAATTCTGAAACCACTGCGCAAAACTTTTCATTCAAAGTAAATTACAGTTCTGATTTAGGAAGTCAAAGCACAACTATTGATGCGGATGTTTCGGCATCTGATAATTCATTAATCGGCTCATGGAATTGTACTTCTTATATTATGAACGGTCAAAACGGATTTGATTATCACTATTCCTCTAGCGTTTCGTGCGGAGGAAGCTCATATACGCTTAATCACCGGTCGGAGGTAAACTATATTAAGATGAATTTTTCATCAGGCACGGATGTGTTTTTTGATAAAAGAGGAACTCTGTACGAGGAGGCGCTGTCGGGAACCGGCTGTACTGTACAACAGCTTTCAGAAAATAACGATGTTGTTTTTAACGGCAGTTACACACTAAATACCAACCAAACTGTTCTTACCGTTTCAGAGCCGGTAGAGGGACTCAACATAATTTTCACTTTTCAACGGGTAAATGCCAATAAGTTTACCTTGCAAGATGAAGATGCTGACACTTACATATTTGAGCGTGAGTAAACAACCTGTTCTTACAAGATTGCCCAAAGAGAAGTAACACCGAGATACTCAGAGGCTGTTTAAATTCTGCAATCGTTGCTCGTCTTCATAGCAAGAAGACTAATGAATAAATAATACAAATAACTATTTGCTTTTGAATTAGGTTTGCAGGGCTTGTAATTAAACCGTTATCTGCTAATGACTTTTCTTTCGCGCACTTTGCCTTTGCTGCTTGGTATATTTTTGCTGAGTGTATTGGTGCGCCTGCCACAGTTGAATCGCCCCCTTTCAAAGCATCATGAGTTTTGCACTGCGGTTGCGCTGCGGGTTATTTCTATCTGGAATGAAAACGGAATTGATAAATACGGTTTCAACCCTGTGATGACTTTTAATAACGCTGCCGACAAGCACATCAATAATCATGCAAATGCTTCGGGTAAAATGACAGATGCCGAAGGAAATTACTACTACGTTTCGCACCCGCCTTTTGCCTACTATTTTCCGTTTTTTGTTTTCTCGGTTTTGCATATCACGCCCGATGTTTTGCCACTGCAATTGCTGAATATGCTGCTGCATTTATTGAGTGCGATGTTTGTGTATTTTACGGTGTGTTTATTGAGTTTCAACAGGGCAAGAAGTTACCCGCACTTAGCATCGGTAGTGGCGTTTACGGTGTATCTTTTTCTGCCGCCTACGCTTTGGTTTCAGGGTAATGTTTACATGAGTGATATGCTGGTGCATACACTTTTTGTGATTGGCGTTTACACAACCTTGAAAATGATTATCCGTCAGAAATTTTATTCCGTGAAGTACATTTTCTTTTACGCGCTGATATTGTTTCTGATGATTTATACAAGCTGGCTGGGCTTGTTTTTTGCTTTCGGAGTGTTGGTGTACAGCTTACTTCATGTAAAAAATATTCGTGGTTTTAACGTGTTGATTGCTGCAACTGTCGTGGTTTCGCTTGTTGCGCTGCGCACAATCATTTACCAGTACTCGCAGATAAATGGCACGGAGGCTTACCTTTCGGAGTTGATGAACAGGTATTTGCTGCGTGGCAGTTTAAGCGACACAAAACATGGTTTACTCCATTTCATTTTTTCCTATTTCACTTTGTTTGGAAGGTTGTTGTTCAACTATGTTGCCAACTATTTTCCTGTTTACATTTTCATCCTGCTTTTTGGCTGGGTGGCAATTACAAAGTCGAAACTTAAAATCGTTTTTAGCGAAAACGGTTATCGCTTTATTTGGCTTTCCATTTTGCCGATTTTACTGATGCACGCTTTGTTTTTGAATTACAGTGTACAGGATTTTACGGTGTTGTATGCTTCGCTTTTTTTCAG
>CAZSEG010000016.1:0-8104 GCA_964605875.1 uncultured Chitinophagaceae bacterium | reverse complement strand
TTTCAGTGTGTTGCTTGGTATTCTCTACGATAAAATTAAAAAGAGCGGAGCATATTCTATCAGGCAAATCAATGTGGCAGTGCTTGTTTTTATAGCGGTGTGCATCGGGCAGTTTTATTTAACCAACAAGCCGGGCGATGTTTCAATTTACGGCTCAAAATATGCGGATGCAAAAATTGCCGGAGAAAAAATCGCAAATGGGGCGCAAAAAGATGAAGTGATTTTTGTGATGGGCAAAACACCCGAGCCACAGGAAGTTTGGTATGCAAAGCGCAATTTGCAGTGGGTGGAAAATGAACAGCAGGCAATGCAAATTGCAGAGAAGCGAAAGTTGGGTAAAGCTGTACTTTTCAGGTATGATGAAGGTGGTGTGGAAGTGGTTGGGCGATTACCATTTGTGAAGTAACTAAGGCGCTAACCTGTTCATCCCCCAACTATCACCTTGTTTAGTAAACGATAATCTGTCGTGAACTCGATTAGGTCTGCCTTGCCAAAACTCAAAATAATCGGGAATTAAAATGTAGCCGCCCCAATACTCGGGTCGCTCAATTTCATCTTCTGATTGCTGATTTCTGATTGCTCCAATCTTTTCTTCAATCACTTCGCGCGAGGTAATTACTTGGCTTTGCGGTGAAGCGATTGCGCCAAGCCTGCTTTCAACGGGACGCGATTTAAAATACTCATCCGACTGCGCAGGAGCAACTTTTTTCACCACACCTTCTATGCGCACCTGTCTTTCTAAAACATCCCAAAAAAATAAGAGCGAAGCCTGCGGATTTTGCGTCAATTCTTTTCCTTTTTTGCTGTTGTAATTGGTGTAAAAAACAAAACCGCTCGGGCTAAATTCTTTCAGCAAAACAATTCTTACAGATGGCTTTGCATTCACTGTTGCAGTGGCAAGCGTTACCACATTCGGCTCGATTATTTTTTCTTCTTCGGTAGCTTCTTTATACCAAAATGCAAATTGTTCAAAAGGGTTTTTCAAAACAGATGCTTCCAACAAAGAATGTTTGTCGTAGTTTTTTCTTTCGTGGTGTAAATCAATTTTAAAGCTCATGGTGCATTAAGATAATTCGCTGCGGAATGCTTTATTCAAAAACGGATTGGTTTTGCGCTCGTATCCGATGGTGGTATCGGGTCCGTGTCCGCAATAAACTTTTGTGTTGTCGGGTAATGTCATCAGTTGCGTATCAATAGAGTTGAATAATGTTTCGCCATCGGCTCCGGGTAAATCATAGCGACCAACGCTTCCTAAAAAAATCACATCGCCTGCTATTACAAAGCCGTCTTTTTGGTTGTAAAAAGAAACGCTGCCGGGTGAGTGTCCGGGTGTAAAAAGTATTTTAAAAATCGTGTTACCGAATTGTACATTTTCACCTGCTTTCAGATAACCTGTCGGTTCGGGCGATGACGGACAATTCACGCCAAACATTCTGCCGTACAACGGAGCTTCTTTCATTATCGGCAATTCCAATTCATGTATGTAAGTCGGAGTGTTGTACGTTTCAGCTACAAAAGCATTGCCGGGAATGTGGTCAATATGGCAATGCGTATTCAGCAGCAGCACAGGTTTCAATTCTCCCTGCTCAATGAATGATTTTAAAATATTGCGTTCCGCATCGTTATTGCAACCCGGGTCAATAATCACGCATTGTTTTGTTTCATCAAAAACGATGTAAGTGTTTTCTGCAATCGCATTAAACGTGAACTTTTTTACAACAGCCATTTTAAAATTTGAAACGCGAATTTAGTTTGTTTTATGGTAACCTGCCTATGATGTGTCATTGGCAGCGAAGTCGAGCCACACTGCCTAATCGCCCAAACCCAAACCTCTTGATGCAGCTTCGTTTTCTGCGCTTTGATAGAATACATTTAAGTATGCCGTGTCGCGCAAAAAATCAATGCTGATAATTTCAACCCTGCGAATGGGTAAGCCTGTGCGCTGACGTAAATCTTCGAGCAATTCTTTTTTTCTTTCGGGCTTAATGAGTTCTATTTTTTCGTAAGTAACCTGCTTGAAATTTTCGTGTGAAAGTTTGCTTTTAAATTCAAGAAAATAGGTTGAAGCCAGAATGACAAAGTTTGCAAAAAGCAACTGCGGCAAACCCCACTCCACGCTTGCAAGCGCATTGATAATGCCAATGGTAACACTGATGAAAAGATAAGCCATTTCGCGCACGGGAATACGCACCGTTTGAAAACGCAGCATGGTGAAAATGGCAAACAAACCGAAGGCAAAACCGATTTTAAGTACCGCGCTGCTCAGTAAATAGCAGATGAGAAAATTTACGAGGTTGAAGAGAAAGAAAGTGAAAACGAAATCTTTGTTTCTGTAAATCGGATAATAAATATACCGGATGACAATGCTTGTAACTGCAAAATTCAGGAGAAACCTGAAAATGAAAACGGCTAAATAACTTGTTGCCGCGCCTGTAAGTTCCTGCATTGAATCAAGTGAATCCATTGGATGTTTTTTGCAGTTGCAAAAGTGTGGGTTTGAAAAGGTTTTTTTTGATATTCTTTTCCAACAGGGCAACGCCAATGGCGTATTTGCTGAACGATGATTCCTGCGCGCCACTCAGTTTCATGGCATTGCGCACGGTTTCTGAAATATGCGGCTGTGTATGTTTTACTTCCACTATTGCAACACCGGGCAATAATTTTTCGGAAGAAAAATTATTGAAACAAATATCCGTATCAATAGTAATTCTTTCTTCGGCAGCATTATTGCTGAGTGTAATCCGGTTGAATGTTGTGGTGAGCTTTTTTTCTAAACCATGAATGTTTTTATCGCGGCTTTTGATGGCGTTCCATTCTTCATTGGAAATTTCAAACATCATTTTCTGGCGGGGCAGGCGCAGTTTGCCTGTTTGAAATCCTTTCAGCTTATGCTTTACTTCAAAAAATATTTCACCCGTAGTTGCATATTTTCTGATGCGCACTTTCATACGGTTTGTTTTGCCGTTGTGGTGGTCGTGGTAAAGTTTAAAATCGGGCGTATCAAAATATACGGTGTCGTAGAAATGTTTTCGCTGCCCTGCAATTTCAAGTATGGAAAAAGTTTTATTGAAAAAATTCAACAGCGGATGCAGTGCGTCATTGCTCAACAGAAACTTTGTATCAAAGCGAAACTGTGCAGCAACTTTATTAACGCTTTGCAAGCCTACTGTTTCAAAAGAATTTAATGCCGCTTCCGTTTTCACAAAATGCAAGTTACGGTTTTGTAATTCAAGAATATAAATTTACTTCGTGTAAAACTTCTCAATCAATGAAACAGATTTACGTATTCTTAACTGCATTTTTATTTGTTGCTTATTCAAACGCTCAGGTTTGCACACCCGACCCGGGCGTAACATCAGGATTTTCACCAATATCGTCTAACGTGTCTTGCGTTGACAAAGGTCAGCCGTTCAGCGAAGTGTTCACTTTTGTTATTCCGGCTTCTGCGGGCGGTTTTCCCGTTTCGAGCGTGGCGTTTACAAGCATTGACAATCTGCCTTCCGGTTTCACTTATGTTTTTAACCAAACTCCCGCAACATACACCGGAGGAAGTTCCGGTTGCGTTACCATTTCGGGAACTACGAATGATGCCTGCGGACAATACAAAATACTGCTTAATGTTACTGTGGATGTGGGGATTCCTATTTCCGGTGAGTTGGGCGATTTGTCTGCGCAATACGGACTCACAGGTTTTGAGCCGCTTTATCTTCGCGTGAAAGAAACTGCGGGCACTTGCCCTGCGGTAAATGCTAACGGGCAAAACTTTACTGCCGACCAAAGTTGCGGTATTGCGGGGAGCGTGGCATCGGCTACTACCACTGCCGCAACGAATATTGGTTTGGCAACAGCAACTTTAAACGGTGTGGTTAATGCAAATGGAAATTCTACTACTGTAACTTTTGAATATGGTTTAACAACGTCTTACGGCAGCACTGTGAATGCAACGCCAAACACAGTTACGGGAACAAGCAATACAAATGTTGCTGCATCAATTTCCGGTTTGGCTGCAAACACAACTTATCATTTCAGGGTGAAAGCAAACAACAGCGCGGGTTTGTCCGATGGCAACGATTTGACTTTTACAACACTTGCTCCGGCAGGGGCTTGCACGCCAAACCTAAATCAAACAACACCATTTGACCCGGCACCGGAAGATTTGCAATGCGCTATCAAAGGCAGCCCGTACAGCGAAACTATCTTCTTGAATCTGGCTGCAATAAATTCACAAGTGCCTTTTGATTCCGTTAGAATTGACAGCATAGGCAATCTGCCGAACGGCATCACCGCGCTTACAAATCAAAGCGACAAAACATACGGCAAAACCGAATTTGGTTGTTTGCAGTTTTCGGGCACAACCAATGCGGCTTGCGGTCAATACAAAGTGAAAATGTACATCACCATGTGGGGAACACTTTTGGGAACCCTCAGCGGAGAATTGAGCCAGTTAGCCGCAAGCGCGGGCGTTCAGATTCCTGTTTATTTTGTGCGCGTTGCTTCCTGCGCGGGTGCTTGCCCTGATGTTGATGCAACAGCCGGAGATTTTGAACCTAACCAAAACTGCCCGACACCGGGTGTTATCGCTGCGCCAACAATTTCGGGTAACACAAATTTGTGTGCCGGAGGAAGCACTACACTTTCCGTAGCAGGAAATTATGTTGCTTACAAATGGAGCAACGGAGCATTGACACAAAGTATTTCGGTTTCAGCAGCAAACACCTACACAGTAACCGTTGATAATGGTTGCGATACTTCAAGTGCAAGCGTAACGGTAATTTCAAGCCCTGCGCCAAACACTACTTTAACTCAAACCGGCAACACACTTTCTGTGCCGAATGTTGCCAATGCAGTTTATCAATGGCTGAATAACGGAGTGGTTGTAAGCAATGCAACAGGCTCATCTTTCACGCCAACCGTTTCGGGAAATTATTCCGTTGATGTAACGCTCGGCAATTGCCGCGACACATCAAATGCAATTCAAATTACCATCAGCAGCATTGAAAGTGTTTCGGGAATTTCTTACATCAATGTGATGCCCAATCCTGCAAAAACGCATATCAATATTGATTTGAAAGCAACCGAAAGAATTGTTGATTTAAAAGTGATGGATATGTATGGCAAAGAGTTGAAAAACATTCCTGTAAATAATTCTGTTGTGAAAGAAAAAATTCAGATTGAAGAATTACCTGCGGGTATTTACTTTATCCAAATTGCTACTGCAAAAGGAAAAGTTACACATTCATTTATCAAGCAATAAGCAGTTTCAATAATTGAAATATTAAAAAGCCAACCAATCAAAAACGGTTGGCTTTTTTGTTCTTATTAACCACATAGAAACATAGTTGAAGGGTGAGAGTTGAAAGTTGAGAGGTTGTTTGTGCAAGCAAACCCTCTGTGTTCTCCTCTACTCTGTGTGCAATCATTTTATAGTTGTAATATTATCAGCACTTAGCACAGGCGATGAAAAAACTGATAGTATTTATTTTGCTTCTCGGAGTGGTGTATGCCTTCCGCAATACGCTTTTGCCGCTTCCCGCAAAATGGTTGATAAAAGAAGATGAACTGCAAAAAGCCGATGCCATGATTGTGCTTTCGGGCGGCAGTTTCGACAGAGGAAATGAAGCCGCGCGCATTTTCAAAGAAGGCTATGTTTCAAAAATTATTTGCCCGGGCGGCAACAAGGCTTATGAATACGAAATTCTTGAAATGAACATGAAAGAAAGCGAAGTGGCAAAGATGAATTTACAGCGGCATCACATCCCCGACAGCGCGATTTTTGTTGTGCCTTTCGGCACAAGCACAGCCGAAGAAGCAAAGTTTCTTTTTCCGTTTATTAAAGAAAAAAATTATCGCAAAGTGATATTGCTGACTTCGCTTTACCACACGCGCAGGGCGCGAAATGTTTTTGAAAAAGAGTTTAAAAACAGCGGTGTAAAATTCATTGTGCGCGGAGCAAAAAGTTCACGCTTTGATGAATATAAATGGTGGCAAAGCGAAGACGGTTTAATTGCCATGAACAATGAAATGGTAAAATCGGTTTATTATATTTTTAAGTAAGCGATGAATGATGAGTTGATTTAAGAATGAAAATGCAAGAATTTGAAAGGCTCGGAAGAACAAAACATCTCAAGCAGCTAAATATTGAATTTTTCCCGTCCGTCTGCTTATTACTTTGTCTGCCCTTTCTTCCTTTCATACAACATCAGCTTTTCATTTTTTACTTCAATAATTTTAAGGCTTAAATTATTTGCTCTTTGCGCAACAAAAACCGAATCCACAGCAATATAGCGGGGTTGAAAAACGGGATTGCTGTTTGGGTTTTGCTTTAAGTATTGCTGCAATAAATCTGATTGCGGGTTAAGGTAAAAAATATTGCGGCACAAAGTTTTCCTGTGCAATGCCATTGAGTGCGAACGCTAACAAAAATACGGTGAGTGTTTGTTTCATTTTAAATATCCTAATGGTTTATTACAATTTTCTTATTCCCTGCTATTACACCATTTTCTACCACATTAAAGATATAAAAACCCTGCGGCAAATTGCTTACGCTTATTGTCATTTGTTGGTCATTTATGCTGCCCGATTGCAGGGTTTGCCCAAGCGTGTTTTGCAAAGTGTAGCCAACATTTTTACTAAACTCAACACCCGAAAGTTGCACAGTAAATTGCGTGTTTGCAGGGTTAGGAAACAACTGTATTGTCTTGGCTCTTAATACCTGTATAAAACGTATCACAACCTTGCAGCTTGCCTAAATCATAATTTATCATGTTAGCAATGGAGGATGCGCTGTTTACGGTGGGCAGGAAAAGCGAACTCTTGCGAAAATCGCAAGCCAAGCCTGCCGAATCAGGCTGCTCTATTACATGAAAATTTGGATTGCCACCATCCCAGTTGCTTATAATTATTTTGCCATTAGGAGCCAAATATTGTGCTTCAAAAGGCAGACCAAAACCGCTTTGATTTAAAGTGCTATCGTATTTGGCAAGAAGCACTCCACTCTGGCTTATATCTGTGCTGAGGAGGTCATGCTGATGAAGTGTATAGATGGAGTTAATGTACAAAAAGCGGTTATTGGATGAAAAGCTCAACCCGTTGCAGCCCGAACCATTGGAATAGGGATTGTTCCAAGGATTTTCCGTTATAGATTTAAAAGCCTTAGGGTTGCTGAACTCTCCCGTGCAACGGTCGAAATCCAATACATTGATAAGGCTGTTGCCTGTGCCTGTGGCGTATTTGCTGCCGTCTTTGCTGAAGCACGCCATCCCCACCACATCAGGCTCTAACATATCAGTGCCGATTGCCTGAAAAAAGGGACCTAAAACCGTATCAGGCGTTACCAGATATTTTTGCTTCACATTATTTTCCCATCCATGGTTGATAAGCCACCAGTCGCGCCCGTTGCCGTGGCGCGTGGCGGTGAGATGCCCCATCAGCATGATGCCTTCATAGAGCGTATTGCGCACACTTATCACTTCTCCTTTGCCGTTATCGCCCGTCATATCAATTACCGCATAATGCAACTGGTCTGATTGCCGTGCACCCGATGACCAAAAAGAGTCGCTCTCCGACTGATAAAATAGATAATACTGTGTCTTATTTTTGGGAAGAAATATACAGCCTTGCAGTACAGGCGGTGAATAATCTTTTCCATCAAAATATAGCCCCATTAAGCTGTCTAACAATTGTTCTCCGCCTTTGATAACGCGGTTGTTGCTGTCTGCTATCTGGCTGCCGTTAGATACAAGGACAAGCTCTCCCTGCTCATTGCAGATATTGGCATTGGTAAGACCTACTAAAAAATTAGTATTGATAGGTTTGTTTGTAATTGTAAAAGAATCCTCTGTAAACTTTAAGTGTGCCCTGCTCCATCTGCCTACGTTCCACTCATCGCCCCATTGCGCAAAAAGGAAAGGTTGCAGCCCCGCAAGGGCTGCAACCATCAACAATATGTGCTTTTTCATCATAGCACTAAAAATTTACCCGAGGCGGTAAAGCCGTTGGCGGCTTTAATGTTGTAAAGATAAGCCCCTTTGGTTAAACCTTGCAGCGAAATCGCACGGGAATTCAAATTGGGCAGCAAATCGCTTACCGCCACCTGCCTGCCTGC
>CAZSEG010000015.1:31279-32003 GCA_964605875.1 uncultured Chitinophagaceae bacterium | reverse complement strand
ATCGTGGGTGTTAATCACCGTTGTCATGTTGAACTCTTCGGTAATTTCTTTAATCAATTCGTCCACAACTAAAGATGTTTTGGGGTCTAAACCTGAGTTGGGTTCATCACAAAAAAGATACTTAGGATTATTAACTATTGCGCGGGCAATACCAACACGCTTTTTCATTCCTCCCGAAAGTTCACCCGGGTATTTTTTGTTTGTTCCCGACATATTTACGCGCTTGAGACATACATCTACACGGTCGGCTTTTTCGCTGTCTGTTTTCGAGGTAAACATATCTAACGGAAAGCGGATATTTTCTTCCACCGTCATTGAATCGAACAAAGCAGTTCCCTGAAACAACATTCCAAACTCCTGACGAATCGCTTTTCGGGTATTAAAATCCATTTTGCCAATATCGCGACCGTCATAAAGAATAGTACCTTCATTCTGGTCGTAAAGTCCCACTAAGCATTTTAGCGTAACAGTTTTACCGGAACCGGACTTGCCAATAATCAGATTGCATTTGCCTGTTTCAAAAGTGGCGGTAATGCCCTTTAAAACTTGCTGAGAGCCGAAGCTTTTTTTAAGATCAATCATTTCTATCATAACAGCAAGAAGGCAACTAAAAAGTTTACAATAATTACGGCAACACTGCTTTGCACCACTGCTTGTGTGCTTGCATTGCCGATTTCAACAGCGCCTCCTTTCACGGTATAACCTTTGTAACACGCAATGGAAG
>CAZSEG010000015.1:30740-31269 GCA_964605875.1 uncultured Chitinophagaceae bacterium | reverse complement strand
CAATGATATAAGCAAATAACACAGATTTGATAAACATGATGAACAAATCGTAACCTTTCATAGCGTCCTGAACACCCCTGATATATTCCGTTGCGGTATAAAATCCACCCAGCATACCCGCCAGCAAACCGCCCAAAATTCCAAGAAACACACTCATTACCACTAACATAGGAAACATAAAAACTGCACCCATTACTTTGGGACCAATCAAATAAGAGCGCGTATTTACACCCATGATTTCAAAGGCATCAATTTGTTCGCTGATACGCATAGTGCCTAATTCTCCGGCAATATTGGAACCTACTTTTCCGGCAAGCAGCAATGCGCTTAAAGTTGGGGCAAGCTCTAATATCATGGACTTGCGCACGATGGCGCCAATCCACCACATGGGCACAAGGTTTAAACTCTTTAACTGATAGGCAAACTGTACGGCTGTAACAGCACCCATGAACAAGGATATAATTGCAATAATCGGTAACGAACCAACCCCGATGCTGTAGCATTGACGCATGATCTCTAACCAATACAT
>CAZSEG010000015.1:30031-30730 GCA_964605875.1 uncultured Chitinophagaceae bacterium | reverse complement strand
AACAACAAATATTCACCTAAGGCTGCAAATGCTTTTTCCATAGAAGGCGGCTAATATAGTAATTTGAAGATGTGATGCTATTTAGCGAATTATCTAAACTCAAAATGTTGCCTTACCAAGCTCACCAATAATCTTACTGCATCATTTTCTAATTTCCATTGCTTGGCTAAAGCTGTTGTATTTACAAGCGACTTAGCTTCTTCCAAGCCTTTCGATTTTTCTAATTGCTGAATAAACAAATTAAAAGAATCACTGTTGTTATTAAACAGTTCTTTTGTAAAAAGAATACGCTTATTCAAATCTAACATTCCTGAAAATGAAGAAGAAGCAACAACAGAATGTAACTCGCGCACTGCATTTGTTGCCGTGGAATTGATAGAGTTTTCTTCGCGCTTGAAAACTTCATTTATAGAGCCGGAAAAAGTTTCGGTTTCACCGCCAATGCCAACACTTGCTGTAAATGTGTTCTTTTGTTCAGGTTCTTTTTCTTCCGAAATTAAAACATCATGGTTTAGCTGTTGAAGAGATTCCGGCTCCTTTTTTTCTTCAATAAAAGTTGGCGTTATTTCTTCTGCCAAAGATATTTCGGCAATGGGTTGAGGTGCTTCTTTTTCAACAGAAATTTGAGGTTCAATAGTTTGCTGAACAGTTTCCGTTTCCTGAATTTCTTCTACAACAGGAACATCAATTTTTTCTGTT
>CAZSEG010000015.1:24686-30021 GCA_964605875.1 uncultured Chitinophagaceae bacterium | reverse complement strand
TCTGTTGAAAATACCTGCGCAACTTCCTGTGTTGGTTGAATTATTTCGGCAGATTTTTCTGCAACAACTTCCTTTACAACTTGAATTGAAACATCCGCATTGAGAACTTCTCTGTAAAGATTTTTCAAGTCTTCCAAAAGAATATCTTTTTCTATTTCCGAAAGCGATTTGCCTTCGCTTTGAGATAAGCGGGTGGCAATTGAAAAAGCCAATTTCGTGGTGTTGATATTCATTTTAAATGAGTTTATATTGATTTGAAAATTCGGTTTACCGATTGATAGTGTAATTTTTACATTCGCAAACCTCGTGTAAGAAATTGATTAACGCAAAAATAGAAGCAAACTTATGTTCACAGAGCCGATTTCGCAACCACATAACAAAGGATGGATTGAAGTAGTTTGCGGCAGTATGTTTTCGGGCAAAACCGAAGAACTGATAAGAAGATTGAGGCGCGCACAGATTGCAAACAGAAAGGTTGAAATTTTCAAACCTGTTATTGATACGCGCTACCATGAAACTGATGTGGTGAGCCATAACAACAATTCCATCCGCTCCACGCCTGTCGAACATTCGCAAAATATTTTACTGCTGGCTTCGGGCATTGATGTGGTGGGAATTGACGAAGCGCAATTTATGGATGCTTCGCTGCCCGATGTTTGTGAGCAACTTGCCAAATCCGGTATTCGTGTAATTGTTGCGGGCTTGGATATGGATTTTGGCGGTAAACCTTTTGGACCGATTCCCGAATTGCTTGCCATTGCCGACTACATTACAAAAGTTCATGCGATATGTGTGAAATGTGGCGATATTGCTCATTTCAGCTATCGTCTTGCAGATTCGGATTCGCGTGTTTTGCTGGGTGAAAAAGAAAGCTACGAGCCAAGATGCAGAAGCTGCTATTACAATAATTGAAGAAATATTTTTAATATCGGATAATATATTTTTTTATTCAAAACGATATTAGTACATTTGTGCCATGTGGAAGCATGGAATAACAAATATTATTGAAGAAATGCTACCAACTACCGAACGGTTGGCAGAAAAAAAAGCATTGCTTGATGAGCAAAGACCACTGCCCGATTTTATTGTTCAAAAAATAAAAGAAGGGCTGAATGTTGAATGGACATATAATTCAAACAGCATTGAAGGCAATACCTTAACGCTCAATGAAACCAAAGTTATTCTTGAAGAAGGAATGACGATTGGCGGGAAATCGTTGCGCGAACATTTTGAAATTACCAATCACCATGAAGCTATTGAATATCTTGAAGGTTTGGTAAAGCCAAAGTATATTTTAACCGAGCGCGATATTCTGGATGTTCATGAATTGGTAATGAGTAAAATCGGTAAAGATTTTGCAGGTAGAATCAGAAATGTTCCGGTGAGAATTACAGGGGCAAATTTCATTCCGCCAAGTGTTGCAAAAGTGCCTGATATGCTTGCAGAGCTGATAGCTTTTGTGAATGAAAATCCATTGAAGCTGAATGATGTTCTTCTGGCTTCTTTGTTTCATCACCGCTTCGTTTGGATTCATCCGTTTATTGACGGCAACGGCAGAACTGTAAGGCTTGTGATGAATTTGCTTTTAATGAGAAAAGGTTATCCGCCCGCAATCATTTTAAGAACCGACAGAAAGAAGTATTACGATGCTTTGAATCAGGCAAACAACGGTTCTTATCAAAAGATTGCTTTGCTTATGGCGCAGGCTGCTGAGCGGTCTTTGGATATTTATCTTAACTCTTTACCGAAAACTTACAAGGAAATTAAATCTATTTCAAGTATAGTTGAAGAAGATGCAGTTCCTTACGGGCAAGAGTACATCAGCTTGCTTGCAAGACAGGGTAAAATCTCTGCCTATAAAGAAGGCAGAAATTGGGTAACTACCGAAGATGCCATTGTTGAATATCGCAAAGCGCGCAAGCGAAACAGGAAGTAGTTTCTTAATGGGTTAGTGGATTATGAAAGTGTAATCGCTAACCCTTTTTTTGTTTACATCTATTACGGAATCGGAATAAATCTCTGTTGACAAGTGAAACTTGGACCTCCTCCTTCTGAAATACTTAACTCAAAAGTAATTTGACCTGCATTAGGTGTGTTATATGTACCATAACCTTCAACTATAATTCCCCCTACATTTTGCCGTTGAATTTCTAATGAATTTCCTTTGTTTGCTTGATCAGTTCTTATGATTGCTCGTACTTGAAGACCTGTTTCACGAAAATTATTTATCCAAACTAAATTGACTTGAGAACCCTGAGTAATAAATGTAGTTGATTGGGGAATTGGAGAAACGTTTTGACAAGTTTCATATACATAAAAACTCTTTATATACTTTGGATATGCCTCTGTTGTGCAATCATCACCTTCGTAACCATCTGCACAATAACATTTGCCATCGACCTGAGAACATTGCTTGTTTGGTCCACACACCACACCTTCGCAACTTTTATTGGTGCAGGATGAAACAGAAATCAGCAAAACGAAAAACAGAGAATAAAAAATGTTGATGTACTTCATGCCGGTAAAACTATAAATCTTGCGTAAAAGTTGAAGATTGTGCAAAGCCACTGTGTAAAAATCTTTTACGTTTGCAGGGTATGAAAATATCGTATAACTGGCTTAAACAGTACCTTGACGTTCAAATTCCGGTAAATGAAGTTTCTGAAATTTTAACCTCTATTGGCTTAGAAGTTGAGGGTTTTGAACTTTTTGAAAGCATAAAAGGCGGCTTGCAAAATGTAGTGATTGGCAAAGTGCTGACCTGCGAAAAACATCCTGATGCGGACAAGCTGAAAGTAACAACCGTGAATGTTGGCGCAACAGAAACACTGCAAATTGTTTGCGGAGCGCCCAATGTTGCAGCAGGACAAAAAGTGATTGTGGCATTGGTGGGCGCAAGTTTGTATCCCGCAGGAAGCAGCGAGGCAATTCAAATCAAGAAAGCGAAAATCAGAGGTGTAGAATCTGCGGGAATGATTTGTGCGGAAGATGAATTAGGCATTGGCGAAAGCCATGCAGGGATTTTGATTTTACCCGATGATGTTCAGGTTGGAAGTTCCGCAGCAGATTATTTTGGTGTTGAGCGCGATACTGTTTTTGAAATCGGTTTAACGCCAAATCGTAGCGATGCCTTTTCGCATATTGGTGTGGCAAGAGATTTAAAGGCTGCATTAAATGCAAGAAACAATTCAACTTATGAATTGCGCAAGCCCGATGTATCCGCTTTTAAAACGGATGATAATTCTTGCGAAATTCAGGTAAGCGTAGAAGATGCAAATGCTTGTCCGCGCTATTCGGGCGTTACAATTTCGGGTATTGAAGTGAAAGATTCGCCTCAATGGTTGGTGAACAGATTGAAAGCGATTGGTGTACGCAGCATCAACAATATTGTGGATGTTACCAACTATGTTTTGCATGAGTTCGGGCAGCCGCTTCACGCTTTTGATGCAGATAAAATAGAGGGCAAAAAAGTGGTTGTGCGCAAAGCAAAACAGGATGAAAAGTTTATCACTTTAGATGGCGTTGAACGAAAACTGACTGCAAATGACTTGATGATTTGCAATGCGGAAAAACCTATGTGTATTGCAGGTGTTTTTGGCGGAGCAGAAAGCGGAGTTACAAATGCTACAAAGAATATCTTTATTGAGAGCGCTTATTTTTCTCCTTCGGGCATTCGCAAAACAGCAACGCATCATGGATTGAGAACAGATGCAGCTATGCACTATGAAAAAGGTTGCGACCCGAACATTACCATCAAGGCTTTGCAACGCGCGGTTTTGTTGATTCAAGAAGTGGCGGGAGGAATTGTTTCGTCTGATATTTCAGATTTTTATCCTGCACAAATTTTACCTCAACAGGTTACGGTAAAATTCGATTACGTCCAAAAACTTGCAGGCTTCCACATCGAACGCACTGTTATCAAAAAAATTCTTCGCGAGTTAGAAATTGAGGTTGAACAAGAGAACGATTCTGTTTTGGTTGTTTCAGTTCCCACTTTCAAAACAGAGGTTACACGACCTGCCGATATTGTGGAAGAAATCATTCGTATTTACGGTTACAATAATTTTCCATTACCGTCAAAATTGAATACAAGCATATCGCTCAGTTCCACTATTGATGCGGTGAAGTATGAAAATGTTGCGGCTTCATTGCTAAACGGCATGGGGTATTCGGAGATTACGACCAATTCTGTTTCGCAATCTAAGTTTGAACAGGATGAGGCTTTGCAAAAACAGCAGGTGAAATTATTGAACAGTCAAACATCCGAACTGGATTGTATGCGTACTTCAATGCTTTATGGAATGCTGGAAGTAATTGCATACAACCAAAATCGCAAAGCAAGCGATTTGAAATTTTTTGAGTTTGGAAAAACCTATCACAAGGCAGAAAATCATTACAAAGAATACAAGCATCTTGCGGTTTTAATTACAGGAAATTATGACGGTGGCAACTGGCTTTCGCCTTCGCGCAAAACAGATTTTTATCACCTGAAACAAGCGGTTGAAAATCTGCTTTCGAGGTTGGGAATACACACATATATTATTCAACCAACGGAGCAAACGCCATTCAGTTTTGGCTATAAAATTGTAGTGGATGATGTTCCTGTTGTGGTTGGCGGATTGGTGTCGTCTGATGTTTGCAAGCAGTTTGATATTAAACAGGATGTGTGGTTTGCGGATGTGAATTGGGATTATGTTTTAGCATCAAGTGCAAAGCAAAAAATAGAATTTAAGTCTTTGCCGAAATTTCCTTCTGTTCGCAGAGATTTAGCTTTGGTTGTAAATAAAGAATTGTCGTTTGCCGCCATCGAACAACTTTCGCAAAAGGAAGCGAAAAAATTATTGAAAGAAGTTTCGCTGTTTGATGTTTATACAGGCGATAAAATCGAGCAGGGCAAAAAGTCTTATGCCGTCAGTTTCATGTTTCAGCACGAAGAAAAAACACTTACCGATGATGAGGTGGAAAAGGTGATGAACAAGCTGATGAGTTGTTTTGAAAAGGATTTGGGGGCTGTGATTAGGAAGTAGTTCACCGACCGAAATCAAATTTTTCAGAATTTGAAAATTCCTTTATTCCCACACAAACACCACATCCTTTTTTAAATCGGGATGGAGCGATTCCAACACAGGGCAAGTAAGCGCAGTTCGTTCAAGTATTGTTTTGTTTTTGTCAGAAACAATTTTGTTCTTCAATTCAAACACCGCTTTTATTTCAATAATTCTTCGCGGCTCTGTTCCCATAATTTTTGTAATGCTGATTACCGCGCCCGTCAAATCAACTTCCAAATCTTTTGCTTTGATGTCCATCACCGTCAGCATACAACTTCCCAAAGCCG
>CAZSEG010000015.1:22785-24676 GCA_964605875.1 uncultured Chitinophagaceae bacterium | reverse complement strand
GTTGGCGAAAAAGCCTCGCCCTTGCCGTGATTGTCAATTGGCGCGTCCGTTACAATTTTATTTCCCGATGCCTTATGAGTAGCAATTGTGCGCAAGCCGCCCTCATATAAAACCGTTGAAGTCATATTTTTTGTTTTGTTGAGATTCAATAGTGAACTAATTATCTGTAAAGTTGTAATATCGTAACCGGAATTAGCTTTGATGCCAAAATAATTTCAGCCAACAACAATCATTTAATGCGCAGCATTTTATTCATTTTCTTACTGTCATCAACATTGCTGCAAGCGCAAAAAAAAGAGCGTATTTACAATCCGAATGATGAGTTTGTTTATCACAAAGAAATGAGTGGCGGTATCAGAATGCAAACCAACGGATTCAGTATTTTCACCGAGTTTGGTTGGATAAAAAATATTTACAAAACCCGTTTCATGCAGTTGGAATATCAGTACTTCATGGACTACAAACTGAAGAAGGAAAAATCCATTCCGGTAGGCAAAGATTCCGGCAGAGATTATTTCTACGGAATGCAAAATCAGTTGCACACCATCAGGCTTGGTTACGGCTTACGCAGAACTTTTGCAGATAAAGCAAGGCGCAACGGAGTTCGGTTTTCATACATGATTATGGGCGGAATTTCTTTAGGATTATTGAAGCCGTACCATCTCGATTTGAAATATCCAACGGATAGCGTTGCCGGAGGCTATATTGACGTGCGCTCCGAGCGGTATTCATCTGCCAACAGAAGTAAGTTTTTAGATAAGCAATCCATCAGCGAAGCATCTTCCATCAGCAAAGGACTAAACCAAATTGAACCCGTGCCGGGTATACACGTAAAAACAGGCTTAAATTTTGATTGGGGAACGCGCGATGAATATGTGAAAGCATTAGAAGCAGGCGTGATGGCGGATTTCTATTACAAACAATTGCCGGTTCTTATCAACAGGCAAAACCGCTTCTATCGCTTCTCTGCTTACATTTCCTTTCAGTTTGGAAAACGATGGTAATATTAGGTGGGAGTTGGGAGGTGAGGGTTGAGAGGGTGTTTGCGAGCGCGTTTACTTTCACCTCTCACCTCCCACCTCTCAACTATTTAGTTAAACAAAAAATGTGTTCACACGGCAGTTCTAAATTGTCATAGTTTTGTCATATTCTTGCGCTCCTTGAACATTTTAGGATGTTTAGGTGTATGTTTGTACTTGTAAAGTAAATTTTAAATTAAACTGATATTAAAGATGAAAAAAGCATTCTACATCCTGCCTGTTGTGGGGCTTCTTGTATGCGGTGCAACCGTTTTTCAAATTCTTCATTCCGAGCCGAATGATTTCATTTTAGAAAAAGGAAAAAAGAAAAAAAGTTTTCAGGAGAAAGCCCGTTTGTTCTTGGGTGCAGCGGAACATCGCCAAAGCAAACTTGCCGATGAAAACGGAGAGTTTAAATCGGAATATTATTTGAACGCCTTGAAAAAAGCAGATGCTAAATTGGCATCAAGCAATCCTTCTGCGAGAAATCAATCTTTAGTTTGGGAAGAATTAGGTCCCGATAATATCGGTGGCAGAACACGCGCCATTTTGGTGGACAGAAGAGACCCGACCGGAAACACAGTTTGGGCGGGCGGTGTAGCAGGCGGTGTTTGGAAAAGCATTGATGGTGGCGCGAACTGGGAATATTCATTTAAAGTAAAATCAAATTCCGTTGAATTTTTGGCGGTTTCCTGCATTGTGCAAATTGGTGACGGAACAATTTATGTTGGAACAGGCGAAGGGCTTGCGCAAGTTGGTCCATCGACTAATTCAGCAGGTGGTAATTCAACAAGTTCGGGTTCTGCGGGCAATGGTATTTACCGTTTAAAAAATGGCGAAACCGAGTGGGAAAGTTTGGAATCAACAACCCT
>CAZSEG010000015.1:15861-22775 GCA_964605875.1 uncultured Chitinophagaceae bacterium | reverse complement strand
ACATTGCATTATGTTACATTACTTAATAAATGCTTAATAAAACAGAAGATTTTGCCGTTGTAAACCGTATTGCAGCCGACCCAAGCCCCAACAGCCAATTATGGTCGAATGCACATTTAATTGCAGCTACTCAAGGAGGATTGTATGAAACGGTTGATGGCGGAGATACATGGCAACTGATACAGGCTACCGGTTTAAATGCAGCCCAAGCAAAACAACCTTGTGCGGATGTAAAATGGTCATCAGATCCCGACTTTGTTATTGCGGCAGTTACAGGTTCTTCATCTCCGCCCGAAGCCGGAAGAAGGGTAGTTCGTTCATTGGATGGCGGTGCTACTTGGGAAGTATTAAGCAATACCAATAATCCCGGATTTCCGTCATTGCGCGGCAGAATAGAATTGGCAACTGCGCCTTCTAATGCTGATGTTGCTTATATGCTAATAGCAGAATCGGGTACAAATTTTGGCGCAACTCACGGTCTTTATCAAACAACTGACAGGGGCGCAACATGGAAAGTGATAGCAACTAAAAGTGTAAACTTTGACCCGTTTGGCGGTCAAAACCAAGGTTGGTACGATAACGTAATTGCCGTTTCTCCTGCCGACCCGTTTAAAGTTTATATGGGCGGTGTTGATTTCTACACTTACGGAAGCGGCACGGGCGTAAAACTTGCTGACGTTGGTTTGGGTGGCGAAATTTCAAATCCGTTCTACATTCACCCCGATAAACACGCTTTGGCTTTCGACCCGTTTAACCCCGAAATTATGTACTTAGGCTGTGATGGCGGTATTTACAAAACAACCAAAGCCTTGAGCAGTTTCCCTTATCCCGAGTTTCGTATCCGCAACAAGAATTTTAACGTAACGCAGTTTTATTCGGTTGCTGCCGCCAGAACGGGTGAAGTAATGGGCGGAACACAAGATAACGGAACTATCCTTGTCAATTTCTTGGGCAATACTAAAATGGCAGGAGAAGATGTGCGCGGAGGCGATGGTATCTATTCAGACATTTCTCACTTGAATCCTAACGCATTTTTTGCAGGAGTTTATTATGGCGCAATCGGTCGCTCTCAAAACGGAGGTAAACGCGGAACTTTCGGCTCGCCATTTGACATTAAAATTGACCCGGGCAATGCCGGACAGCCTTCGTTTTGCGGAGGTTCAAACTGCTGCCAGTTTATCACGCCATTCTATTTGCACGAAACCACAACGGCTTACGACAGCCCCGACAGTGCTGATTTTACGGCAGATAAATTTTATGGTTCAGGCTCAACTATTTATGTGAAAAGTGCTACGGGATATTTGCTTCAGGCAGTAACTTTGGGCGCAGGGCAGGAACTTCAGGCAGGGCAAAAATTGAGCGAAATAACGGGTACTAAATATCACGACCATGTTAAGGCTCGTTTCTTTGTTTCTTGTTTAAATTCTATCTGGATGACGAATGACATTTTGGATTTTACCAATGCGCCAAAATGGTTTAATCTGACTTCCGTTACAGGCTACACTCAAAGTTTTTCTGCCACAAGTGACGGCAACCGTCTTTACGCAGGAACTGCATCGGGAAGGGTTGTAAAAGTAGATAGTTTAAATACTGCGAAATACACTTACACAACAGGCTCGCAAGCTGTTACGCCAACCCGGATAAAAGTAACTACCTACACCGTTGCAAACAATCGTTCAATTGATGGTATCGCGGTGGATCAAAATGACCCCGACCACGTTGTAGCTGTTGTTGCTGGTTATTCCAATACGAACCAACCGCACGTTTATCAGACTTTCAATGGTGGTGTAACCTGGACACCGATTCAAGGTGATTTGCCTAATTTCCCTGTGTATGATGTGGTGATTGATGCAAACGATCCCAACAATTATGTAATTGCAACCGAGTTTGGTATTTGGGCTTCATTCGATCAAGGCACAACATGGCATGAGCAAACAAGCGTTGCCGACCCGAATTTGAATATGCCGCGTGTGCCGGTTTACAGATTACGTCAGCTACCGCTTTACAAAGATGAGTGCGGTGTGATTTATGCAGGAACACACGGTCGCGGAATGTGGAGAACAACCGCACTTACTCCGGCAGGCTGCAACACAACACCCGGAATTGTTTCAAGCGTAAAGGATTTGAAAAATTCTAAAGAAGGCGGCATTACAGGCTTAATTATTTATCCGAATCCGGTTACTGCCGCTTCTAAAGTTCGTCTTGAATTAGAGGCTAATGCAGAAGTTGATGTTCGTGTGATTGATATGCCGGGCAGAGTGCTGAAAACAAGAAGCTACAAAGATGTTCCTAAAGGTGAATCGGATGTTGATTTTGACTTTTCGGGTTTACCGGCAGGAAACTATCTTATGACAGCAACTGTGAATAACAAACGCACTTACAGCAGGCTGTTTACGGTTGCTAAATAGATTCAAAACCATTGACTATGAAAAAGGGTTTTGCGCTTTTAGCTTGCATCATTGTGTTGGTTTCTTCCTGCACAAAAGATTTGGACAGAGCGGGAGCGTATCAAGGCACTTTTGTGGCTCCTTTTCCTGCTGTAAACTACGACAGGGTGAAAGTTACAAAAGTGGATAACGAAACGGTTTCGCTTGCTTATTCTTTTAAAGACAGCAGTCAGTTTCTGCTTATACCGATCGCAACATTTACATCCGATACTACGCTTTCGTTTGATGTTCAATCAACAATCCAAAATAAAGTGTCAAAGTATTCTGTGAAAGGCAATGCGGTGATTTACACCAATCGTTTGTCGGTTTCAGGCACGGCAACCAATTCTGCCGACTCATTCGATTTCTACAATATTGTTTTTGAAGGGTATAAATAAGTCTGGCTGTTATTCCCCTCTTGAGAGGGGTAGGGGTGTGTTTCCTCAAACAAAAAAGGCTACATTCCAATTAAGGAACGCAGCCTACAAAACGGACAGAACGAACGAAAAATTTACTTTCTGATTGATTGATTTTGAAAACTTATCAGAACATTTAGCTGTTGAGGCAGGACTCGAACCTGCAAGAGGCAGTTAGCCGCAACATGGATGGTGAAACATCACCATCCATGTTTTGATTTATCCCAAACTCCTCACCCACGAGACCGGTGGGCATGTTTGCCAAAATTCCATCACCCAACAATTTTAAAGAACATGATGCAAATATAACAGTTGATACGTTTCATTAAATGAAATGTTATGAATTGCTTGAAAATTTCGTTTTTATTTAATAAAATTGCTTTATGGAAAACAAAAATCAAAAACAGGCAGAAAATCAAGCCCCTAATTATGAATTTGATAACACGGATATTCAGTTATTGAATTTATTGATGAAAGATGCCTTTATGCCCTACACGGAAATTGCCAAAGAGCTTTACGTTTCGCCCGGCACAGTGCACGTTCGCATGAAAAAACTAACCGAAGCAGGCATTGCACATGCCCCGCAAATACAGGTGGATTTACCCAAGTTAGGTTACGACATTACGGCATTTATCGGTGTGTATCTCAACAAGAGCGATATGTATGATACGGTTGTAAAGGCATTAAAGAAAATTCCCGAAATAGTAAGCTGCCATTACACAACCGGTAATTACAGCCTGTTTTTAAAAATGCACTGCCGCGATACGCAACACCTGCGGTCGGTGCTGCACGATAAGATTCAAAAAATTGAAGGCATCAATCGCACAGAAACTTTGATTTCGCTCGAAGAAAGTTTCAGCAGGAGCTTACAGTTGAATTTAAAGAAATAAGTCGGCACTTTCTAAAGTCTGTTATCTCACATCTATTCTCTTATATCTTCGCTTACATTCGCCCGATGCAATCACCAAAACCGATAATAAACAAAGCTGCCAATCGCAGCGTGGTGGAAATTGATTTGGCAGATTTTTTTCCTGCAAAAGATGCTGTTGTTTTTATTGATTTAAAAGCCTTTCTTTTCAAAGGACTAATCGTGCGCGAAGCAGATTTTCGTGAACAGGTTGCTGCAACAAGCTGGAATATTTACAACGGTAAATTTGTTTGTCTTTATTGCAGCAGCGATGCCATTATACCGATGTGGGCTTATATGCTGCTGAGTGTTTCATTAGCTCCTTACGCAAAAGATATTGTTGTTACTGCGCCCAATCATGCCGAAGATGTATTTCAGCAACGCGCAATTGCGGCAATTGATTTCACACAATATGAAGGCAGCAGAATAATTGTAAAAGGCTGTGGCGACAGGGAAATATTGCCGGGTGCTTTTGCGTTAATAAGTTTTGAATTGGCTAAAGTTGCCCGCTCCGTAATGTATGGCGAGGCTTGCAGTTCAGTACCCGTATTCAAGAAAAGTATAGATTAGAAATTGATTACCATGAAGAAAAATATTTTGGTTGCCATTGTTGCAATCGCCCTGTTTACGGGCTTTGGCGCAGCTTATGCTTTGCAAAAAGCAAATTGGTTTTTAAAAGACAAAGTGAATGTGTTCGATAAAATCCGCTCTGAAACTCCTCAGGTAGTTTTCAATACGCGCATTGATACCACACAAAAAGTGGAACCGCTTCGCATATCCGGTGAAATAACTTTTGCGGGCGAAAGAGTGCCTCTTGAAGACCCCGATATTTGGGAGCGTATGGACAGAGAATTGCAGGTAAATGCCTTTTGGCATTCCAACACTTTGCTTACAATGAAACTTGCCAACCGCTATTTTCCCGACATAGAAAAAATATTGGCAGAAGAAGGCGTACCCAACGATTTTAAATATTTGCCGTTGATAGAAAGCGGTTTTCGCGATGTGGTAAGTCCGTCAAAAGCGGCAGGTTTTTGGCAGTTTCTTGAACCCACAGCAAAGCTCTATAATCTTGAAGTCCGCGCTGAAATTGATGAGCGGTATAACGTTGATAAAAGCACACGCGCGGCTTGTAAATATTTAAAGCAGGCAAAAGAAAAATTAGGCAACTGGACACTTGCAGCCGCTTCATATAATATGGGCATGGCGGGCATGGCAGAAAAATGTAAAATTCAGCAAACCGACAGCTACTACAATTTATTGCTTACGCAGGAAACTTCGCGTTATGTTTTCAGAATGTTGGCGATGAAAATAATTTTCTCCAATCCCGAAGCCTGCGGATATTATTTGAAAGCAGAAGATTTGTATCAGCCTTTTGCATACAACATGGTAACTGTTGATACACCTATCACAAATATTACAGCATTTGCCGCACAGTTTGGTTTGCAATACCGCCACATCAAGTTGTTGAACTCATGGCTGCGCGATAATCATATTCACAACAAAGAGCGCAAGGTTTATGAAATCAAATTGATGGATATAAAGTAATATCGCATTTCAGCAGTGAACAAAATTCTCTTTCTTCTTTTTTCTTTTTTCCTTTTTCATTTATCTGCCAATGCGCAGGATGCTCCCGACAGAGCGCGAAACGAGTCGCAGGCGATTGACTCCATGATTGCTGTTGATACTACACTTTCTGTACTGCCGGTGGCAGTTGCCGACACGATAAATTCCGACTCTGTTTCTTTGACGAAAAAGAAATTGCTTGATAAACGCCACAGCCCGAAAAAGGCAATTTGGATGAGTGCCGCACTTCCCGGACTTGGGCAGGGCTATAACAAACGCTGGTGGAAAATTCCTGTTATTTATGCGGGTTTCGCAGGCTTGGGGTATGGCTTGTATCATTTTGGAACTGACTATAACGGCTATCGGAAAGCGTACAGAATTACTGTGGATTTAGATTCTACAACAGTTGGTTCTTACAAAGGAATTTCGGGTGCTGCCGAACTGAAATCATACCGCGATTACAACAAGCGCAATTTGGATATAATGTCTGTAATTACTGCGGTTTGGTATGTCTTAAACATTGTGGATGCTGCCGTTGATGCGCATCTTTTTCATTGGAATGTGGACGACAAATTGGCATTGGATATTCAACCCATGATACCGCAAATGAGTGGCAGGGGAGTGGCGGGTCTGAATCTTCAATTTAGTTTCCGGCAACCGCAAAAACAAAAAGTATTTCAGCTATGAACAATAAAACAATTGTAATCACAGGCGCGTCAAAAGGAATTGGTTTTGCCATTGCCGAAAAGTTTTTTGCCGAAGGTTGGAACCTTGCTCTATGTGCAAGAAATATTGAATCGCTCAAAAATTATTTCCCGCAAACCGACACTCAAAAAGTGTTGGTACTTGCCTGCGATGTTTCTGATAAAGCTCAGGTAAAAATATTTGCCGATGAGGTTTTAAAGACATTTAAAACAATAGATATTTTGGTGAATAATGCAGGGACGTTTATTCCCGGTGCAGCGCACGAAGAAGCCGAAGGAACACTCGAAATGCTGATTGAAACAAATCTCTATTCTGCTTATCATCTTTCACGCAAATTGATTCCGCAAATGAAATTGCAAGGCAGCGGAAGCATTTTCAATGTCTGTTCTGTTGCAAGCATACACGCTTATCCAAACGGAGGCAGTTACAGCATTTCAAAATTTGCATTGCTCGGTTTTTCAAAAGCATTGCGCGAAGAATTAAAGCCTCACAACATTAGAGTAACTGCGCTGCTTCCGGGTGCTACGCTCACTGATTCTTGGGCGGGCAGCAACCTTCCCGAATCCCGTTTTATTAAATCATCCGACATTGCCGATTTAATTTTCAGTATCTGCAATTTATCTTCAAGCACGGTTATTGAAGATGTGGTGTTGCGCCCTGTGTTGGGAGATATTTAGCCGGAAGCCGTTTTCAATAAATGATTATCCTGTGGATAAACATTGAATAAATCAGGCAACTTTCTTGATTTTTATTCCGCAATTCGTACCGCATTTTCATTATTGACGAAAATAAATTTCATGCAAAAACAATCTACCTTTTATGCTGTGGTTTCCATTTTTTTCTTTTGGGGATTTATGGCTGCCAGCAACGGAATTTTTATTCCTTTCTGCAAAGAAC
>CAZSEG010000015.1:12779-15851 GCA_964605875.1 uncultured Chitinophagaceae bacterium | reverse complement strand
AACTTTCGCAATTTCAATCGCAGTTGATTGATTCCACTTTTTATGGCGGCTATTTTATCGGCTCGCTGTTGCTGTTTCTTTACACCGCTTTTCGCAAAAAAGATTTTGTGAACGAACACGGTTACGCCAAATCGTTTTCGATTGGTTTGATAATTTCGGCTGTTGGTGCAGCTTGCATGATTCCATCGCTGCACATCGGAAATTACGGTTTAATTCTCACTTCTTTTTTTGTGATTGCACTGGGATTTTGTTTGCAGCAAACAGCCGCTAATCCCTTCGTGGTGTTGCTGGGCGAAGAAAGAACGGGCGCGCACCGACTAAATTTAGCGGGCGGTGTAAATTCTTTCGGCACTACGATTGGTCCTTTGATTGTTGCGTATTTTTTGTTCGGAAGCATTTCTGCCGCAAGCGCAAACAAGGTGGAATTGAAAAATGTGGACACGCTTTACATCATCCTGATTGTATTGTTCCTTGCGTTGGCGGTTTTGCTTCGCTCCTTAAAAATTGAAGAAAGTAAAAGCGAAAAAACGAGCGAAGGATTTTCTTTTGCCGTGCTGAAACATCCGCAATTAGCATTGGGTATGATTGCGATTTTTGTGTACGTTGGCGTGGAAGTTACCATTCAAAGTAACATGGGTGCGCTGCTCAACACATCGGCTTACGGCAACATTCCGAATGAACTGATTTTTCCTTTCATTTCGCTTTATTGGGGAAGTTTGATGATGGGGCGTTGGACAGGCGCCAGCGAATCGCTTTCGGAAAATAAAAACACGCGGAAAATTTTGCAGTTGTTGTTGCCGTTCATTGCATTTGCGGTGGTTTATGTTGTCAATTTTTTCAAAGCGCGCGGAATAGAAAACATTCATCTGAACGAAGTGTTTGTGCCATACTTGGCGTTTGTGGCGTTGATGGTTTTGGTTTCGTATTTCAGCATTGAAAACTCTGCAAAAATGTTGTTCGCTTTTTCGGTAGCGGCTGTGCTGTGTATGATTGGCGGATTGCTGACAACGGGAAATATTTCGCTCTTGTTTTTCATGAGTGGTGGTTTGTGGTGTTCGGTAATGTGGCCCTGCATTTTCGCGCTGTCCATTAAAAACTTGGGTGAATATACTTCGCAGGCATCAGCATTTTTGATAATGATGATTCTGGGCGGTGCGGTCATTCCGCCATTTCAGGGTTGGTTAGCCGATGTTACGAGCATTAAAACATCCTACATCGTTGCTCCGCTTTGTTTTGCTTATCTTGCTTACTTCGGTTGGTGGGCAATGAAGCATAATCAAGGAACAGAGGTGAAAGCGGTGCATTGATTTTACTCGGCAGAAAAACTATTTTCGCACAGCATTATATGAGCAACAATACAACCTCAAACGTAAGAATAGTAACAGCCGCGTCTTTGTTTGACGGGCACGATGCCGCCATCAACATCATGCGCAGAATCATGCAATCGAAAGGCGCGGAAGTGATTCATTTAGGGCACAACCGCAGCGCGCAGGAAATTGTGGAAGCCGCCATTCAGGAAGATGCAAACAGCATCGCCATCACGAGCTATCAGGGCGGACACAACGAGTTCTTCAAATATATGTTCGACCTTTTGAAAGAGCGCAACTGCGGACATATAAAAATCTTCGGTGGAGGAGGAGGGACTATTCTTCCGTCTGAAATTGAAGAACTTCATGCTTATGGCATTGCAAAAATTTATTCGCCCGATGACGGCAGGCATTTAGGTTTGGAAGGAATGATTGGAGATGTGATTGAACAATCTAAAAGTGGAAATCAGAAATTAGAAATCAGAGAGCAGAAATCAGATGGTGAATTGAATACTTCCAATTGGAAGTTAATTGCATCATTAATTACACGTGCCGAAAATGGAGAAGTCTTAAACCTCTCAACTCCCAACTCTCAACCCGCAACTCGCAACTCGCAACTCGCAACACCCGTATTGGGAATCACAGGCAGTGGAGGCGCAGGTAAATCATCTGTTACCGATGAAATTGTGCGCAGGTTTTTGAGAAATTTCAAGGACAAAACAATTGCCATTATTTCTGTTGATCCATCCAAGAAAAAAACAGGCGGAGCATTGTTAGGTGATAGAATACGAATGAATTCTATTTTCAATCCCCGCGTTTATATGCGCTCTTTAGCTACGCGCGAAAGCGATAAAGCATTAAGTAAATATGTGCAGGATGCCATCAATGTTTGCAAGGCTGCCGGCTTTGATTTCATCATTTTAGAAAGCGCGGGTGTTGGTCAAAGTGATGCTTCCATTTTAGATTATTGCGATGTTTCCTTGTATGTAATGACCCCCGAATATGGCGCGGCATCACAACTTGAGAAAATCAATATGTTGGATTATGCCGATGTAATCACCATCAATAAATTCGATAAGGCAGGCGCGTTAGATGCACTTGCGGATGTTTGCAAACAATATAAGCGAAACCACAATTTGTTTCAGGCTAAGAATGAAGATTTGCCGATATTCGGCAGTGTAGCATCTAAATTTAATGATGCCGGAGTAAATTTACTTTTCGATAAATTGATGAAAGTAATTGCCGAAAAAAGCGGTGTTGATTTTGGTTTGCAAACAAACAATATTGCACCTGCCACCGGAGCGGGTTTAGACGGAGCAATCATTCCATCTTCGCGCACACGCTACCTTGCAGAAATTGCCGAAACCGTAGAGCAATACGACAACTGGACGGATGAACAAGCCGTGATTGCACGAAAACTCTATCAACTGCACGGCACGATAGAAATTATTGAAAGAGAATAAATTCTGATTAAATCGAAAATATATGTCGGAAAAATGGGTTGAAGTGAAATTTGATTTTGATTTTGTGAATGATGTGCGCATAGAAGTTTCAGACTTGGGGCGCATAAGAACTTTCAATAAAATCAATGACGGAAAAATTCTGAAAGGCTCAATAACAAACGGCTATAAAGCTGTGGCATTGAAATTTTTTAAAAAGCGCGAAGAAAGTGCTGAAAAGAAATTGGCGTATATGCGCAGGCAAATAGATTTGCTGCAAAAAGCATTAACGCACGCAAAAAAAATATTGCGCGAAAATGAAAAAA
>CAZSEG010000015.1:0-12769 GCA_964605875.1 uncultured Chitinophagaceae bacterium | reverse complement strand
AATATTGAATGAACCTGACCGTATTGCTTTAACGGCACAAATAGCCGATTCCGAAGAATTGCTTACCGTTTTAAAGGAAAAACACGCCAAGCAAAACAAAAAGGACTTAAAGAAAAGAGCTATCCATTTTTCTGTTTTGCAACACAGATTGATTGCAGAATATTTTTGTAAAAAGCCGAGCAACGAACATAGTCTTGTAATCCACTTAAATTACAACAAGACAGATAACAGAGCGGTGAATTTAAAATGGGTTACGCAGGAAGAAAGTACCGCTCACCAACAAAAAAGCCCTTATGTGATAAATGAGAAAAAACTCAGAAAAGAAAATCCCGATAAACTTAAACGCAACACAAAACTTACCGAATCGAAAGTGCGTATCATTAAAAAAAGAATGAATGAGGGAAAAATGCTGAGTCATTTAGCGGAACAATTCGGAGTTTCGCACACGCAACTGCTTAGAATAAAAAGAGGGATTAACTGGGTTAATGTTCAGCCGGCTGCTTAAAGGATAGATATTTTTTATGACAGATACTTTAATAGAAAAACTAACGCCAAAGGATTTTGAAACTGACCAGGAAGTGCGTTGGTGTCCGAGTTGTGGTGATTTTGCAATTTTGAAGCAAACCCAAATGGTGATGCCGCGCTTGGGTATTCCGCGCGAAAAGATTGTTTTTGTAAGCGGCATCGGCTGCTCATCGCGTTTTCCATATTACATGAATACTTACGGCATTCATTCCATTCATGGCAGGGCAACTGCATTGGCATCGGGCTTAAAAATTTCCCGCCCCGATTTAAGTGTGTGGATTGTAACCGGAGATGGCGATGCGCTTTCCATTGGCGGCAATCACCTGATTCATTTATTAAGAAGAAATTTAGACGTAAATATTCTGCTTTTCAACAACCAGATTTACGGCTTAACCAAAGGGCAGTATTCGCCTACATCCGAGCAAAATAAAATCACAAAATCCACTCCGGTTGGTTCAATAGATCATCCGTTCAATCCTTTGGCAGTTGCGCTTGGAGCCGATGCAACATTCATTGCCCGCACAATGGATAAAGAAGCACGTCATCTTCAAAAAATGTTGGAGCGCAGCCACGAACATAAAGGAACATCGCTTTTAGAAATTTATCAGAACTGCAATATTTTTAATGATAATGCCTTTGATGTTTTTGGAAATAAAGCATCGCAAAAAACACAGGCGATTTTTTTGGAGCATGGACAACCTTTGATTTTCGGAGAAAATAATTCGTTGGGAATTAAATTGGACGGATATAAACCTGTTGTGGTAAATTTAGAAAACGAAGCAAGCAAAGATGATTTGTGGATTCATGATGAAACCGACTTGTTGAAAGCGCAAATCATGGTCAGGTTTTTTGAATCGAAATCTGATGCCGGAAACTTTCCCCGTCCGTTTGGGGTGATTTATGCGGAAAAAAGAGCCTTGTATGAGCAAAATCTTCAAGCGCAAATTACCGGTGAAATCACTTCAAAAGGCACCGGAAATTTGAATGAATTGTTGCGTGGCAGACAAACTTGGCAAGTTATTTAAGCAGTTTTCTTACAATTAACAATTGAACTATCTTCTTTATTTATTCTTTTTTGATACTTTTGGCGACTTTAGAATCGCACAATAATATTTTACTATGGGAAAAATTTGCTTTAAAGCATTGGCAACGTTGGGATTGGGTGTTTTTGCACTTGCTAATACACTTGTTGCGCAAACCGACTCAACGGCTGTTGATAAGAGTGCGGAGAAAAAAGATATTCAGAATCAGCTTAAATATATGAAGCCTGATTTGGATGCTACGGAATTTAATTTCTACGACAGAAAGGCCGTGAGTACGCCATTGATGCCGCGCATGGATACGGATTCAGCCGTTTATCAAAGCAGTAAAAAACAAAAGAAACAACAAACAGCTTTTAAGGAAAATAAATACCTGTATCCTGCCCGTCCGAGCGATCAATGGGAATTAGGCGTAAATCTCGGTATGGCGTTTGTCAGCGGGGACGTGAATCCGAACTTGCGCCAGATTTGGCAAAACTGGGGAGCGGGATTAACCGTTCGCAAATCTATCGGTCATGTATTTTCTATTCGTTTTCAATACCAGTTTGCCTGGATGACGGGGCAAAACTGGGAGCCTGATTTCAATTTGAAATTCAATCAGGGCTTGAATGGTTCTTACGACAAAAATGTAAATTACTACACAGGAAAAGGCTTAGATCCCGCAAACACAATCCCGACCAAAAACAGAGGATTTTTCTTCTACAATTACAGAACCTTTATGCACGAAGTTGCATTGCAAGGCGTTGTAAACTTGGGGAACATTCGCTTCTATAAAGAAAGAAATATTATGAACTTCTATTTGTTTGGCGGTATTGGCGGTGCGCTCACGAGAACACAAATGGATGCTTTGGATGCCAACGGCAATATGTATGATTTCACAAGTGTTTTGAATTTGTACAACTTGGGTAATATACCACCCGGTACACCACCTGTAAACGCCCGCAGGGATAAAAAGAACGAATCATTTAAGTTATTAAAAGGAATTTTTGACGGTAAGTATGAATCCGATGCAGACCGCGAAACAAACGTACCCGGTTTATTCAAAAACTATCAGTTTATGCCAACGTTTAATGTTGGTGTTGGCGTAAGTTTCCACATCAGCAAATGGGTTACATTGTCGTTGGAGCAGAAAATTATTATGACATCAAACGATGTGTTGGACGGCTACCGTTGGACACAGGATGATTATCCCGGATTTACCCGCGATTATGATTTGGTTTCTTACACATCAATCGGCTTTAATTTTCATTTAGGCAGAAACAAGGTTGAGCCGCTTTGGTGGCTGAATCCTAATGATTATGTGTATCGCAAAATTGCAGAAACAAATCCCGATAAAATCATTGCAGATGCCTTTAAAGATGATGATGAAGACGGTGTTCCAAACAAACTGGATAAACAGCCTAACACTAAAAAAGGCTGTCCTGTTGATGTTAAAGGTGTGGCGTTAGACAGCGATAAAGACGGTATCATTGATTGCGAAGATAAAGAACCGTTCTCGCCTCCGGGCTATCCTGTGGATCAATTCGGTGTAGCGCAGGTTCCGCCAAATCCTTGCTGCGATTTAGAAGACGGTGATGATATGTTGATTATTGGCGGTGGAAAAGATGGCAAAGGCGGCATCGGTGATGAAGGTTCAAGACGCAAACGCGGTCGTGGCGATTGCTCGAAAATTGAATTACCGGGCGTTTATTTCGATTCTGACAAATACTATATTGACCCTGTTTACTTGGGTTCAATACATCAGGTTGCTGAAAGAATGCAGCAATGCCCGGATATGAAATTAGGTATCACAGGTTTTGACCAAAGCCGCAACGATCCAAAATACAACGAACAGTTGTCATGGAATCGCGCACAAAAAATTGCTGATTACTTAGTTGAGAAATACGGTATTTCCCGTGACAGATTTATTGTTAAGTATGAAGGCGGTAAAAAATCTGATGCAGGAAAGAGCGAGATAGAGCGCAAGCAAAACCGCAGAGTTGAGTTCCGTTATGCGGATGAAAATGAAAGCGGTGAAAGCAATCCTCCATCTCCGCACCCGGGTTACAAAGCAGGTTCAGATAAATAAACCTTGAATAAAATTTCAGAAAGGGCTGCTCGGAAGGGCAGCCCTTTTTTTGTTGTGTATTTTAATCCTATGTTCGCCTTATTCAATTAGTTATTGTGGAAGCAATCAGTGTTTTTGATATGTTTAAAATCGGTGTGGGACCTTCGAGTTCGCACACGCTTGGACCTTGGCGTGCAGCCGAAAAGTTTCTTCATCAGTTGGGCGATAATACCAGTGAAGTACGGGAAGTTTATGTGCTGCTTTACGGTTCGTTAGCCAAAACAGGAAAGGGGCACGGCACAGATATTGCCGTGATGCTGGGGCTGCAAGGCGAAGACCCCGTAACCTTTGAAGTAGAAAAACTGAATGATAAAATCGCTGCGATAAAATCTTCACGAACGCTTGTGCTTGCAGGCAAATTCGCCATTGAATTTATTTACGAAAAACACATTCAGTTTCTTAAAAAAGAAAGCCTTCCGTTTCATCCCAATGGTTTAAAGTTTGTGGCGCATCTTAATGACAACAGCATCATTGAAGCATCCTATTTTTCTATTGGTGGCGGCTTTATTGTTCAGGAGGGAAAGGAGGATAATGCCGTGCAAAAAATAAGGCTGAAATATGAAGTGAACGATGCCGATGAACTGCTCACAAACTGCATGAATGCGCGTTTGGATATTTCACAATTGGTGATGGAAAATGAATCGTGCTGGCGTAAAGCAGATGCGACAAAAGCAGGTGTGCTGAACATCTGGAACACCATGTTGGAGTGTATGTTTCGCGGTTGTTACAGCGCGGGGATTTTGCCGGGCGGCTTGAATGTTTCGCGCAGGGCAGCGGCTTTGAATCAAAAATTATTGGGCAGCAATTTTGCTTTTACGAATGCGGAAGAATGGACGAAAGCGATTGTGCAAACGCATCCTTCATTTCAAAATATTCTGAACTGGGTAAGCTGTTTTGCATTGGCGGTGAATGAAGAAAACGCATCGTTTGGCAGGGTGGTAACTGCTCCAACAAATGGTGCTGCGGGCGTAGTTCCTGCCGTGTTGATGTACTATCTTTTGTTTGCAAAAACTTCAGGCGAAACAAAAGAAAATGATGTGTTGAAGTTCTTGCTTACCGCCTCAGAAATCGGAGCAATTTTCAAAAAAGGTTCAACCATTTCAGCGGCAATGGGCGGCTGCCAAGCCGAGATAGGCGTGAGCAGCGCAATGGCGGCAGGCGCGCTTACCGAATGTTTGGGCGGAACACCGCATCAGGTATTGCAAGCTGCGGAAATAGCAATGGAGCATCATCTCGGCTTAACCTGCGACCCGATTGGCGGCTTGGTGCAAATTCCCTGCATTGAGCGCAACACCATGGGCGCGATAAAGGCAATCACCGCAGCGCAGTTGGCTTTGCAGAGTGATGCCGAAAGAGCAAAAGTAAGTTTGGATGCCGTGATAAAAACCATGTGGGAAACCGCGCAGGACATGAGCCACAAATACAAGGAAACCGCAGATGGCGGCTTGGCAACAACCATTCCTTTGAACTTGCCGGAGTGTTAGTTTACATTCGCCCGCGATTTGAAAAAGAGATTGATGTTGTGGGGAATCAGCGAAGGCGCAATTTATATGTTGCTGGCTACGCTCAGTTTTTCCATCATGAACATCTGCATCAAAAAAGTAACGCACATTCCACCGATGGAAGTAGTGTTTTTCAGATGTTTCACCGCCATGATAATTGCCTTTGGTGCTTTGTATAAATCAAAAGTTTCGTGGGTCGGCAGCAACCGAAAGTTGTTGTTCCTGCGTGGTTTTTTCGGCACTATCGCGCTTTACACTTTCTTTTTAACCATTCAAAATATACCATTGGCGAGTGCCGTTACCATTCAATATTTATCGCCAATTTTCACCACCATTATCGCCATTTTTTTATTGAAAGAAAAAGTAAAATCTGTTCAATGGCTGTTCTTTGCCATTTCATTTTCGGGCGTAATGTTCATCAAAGGATTTGATGAAAGAGTTTCGCTTTTTTACTTGGGCGTTGGCATTATTTCGGCTATCGGTTCGGCATTTGCTTACAACATGGTGCGCAGCCTAAAGCAGAAAGAGCATGAATTAGTTGTGGTGTTGCATTTTCAGATTTTTGGTGCAATTGCAGGTTTTACTTTTTCTATTTTCAACTGGCAGATGCCTTCGTTTCAGGATTTTTTTTTCCTGATATTGACAGGCGTTTTCACGCATTTCGGACAGTTGTATTTAACCCGAAGTCTGCACCGCGAAAACATCGCAACCGTTTCTATTCTTAATTATACGGGATTGATTTACGCGCTCACGTTTGGTTTTATATTTTTCGGAGAAACATTTTCGCTTTTATCTCTGTTAGGTATTTTGCTTGTGGTTGCGGGCGTTGTGCTGAATTTAATTTTCGGCAAAACAAAAACCGCAGGAATTTTGCCGCGAGAAAGCGCAGTGGCTGAATAAATAGCGGCTATTACAGGAATATAAATAACAAGAGTTAGATAGCTATAATGCCTTTAAAAACCACATAGAAACATAGTTTATAGATGAGATGAAGCAGGTTTGCGACTGCAAACACTTTGTGTTTCTTTATATTGCTTTGTTCAGAAGCAAATAGCGTTAAGTTTACATAGTCAAAACAAGTTTTGAACATAGCTGATTGTAAAGTAAGAGCTATGTATCTATGTGGTTTCAGTGATATGTATTAGTGTACAATATTTCCGAGTTCACGTTAAATACTTTTGAATCATTAAATTAAACAATGCAGCACAAAGCAGGATTTGTAAATATTATAGGATTGCCAAACGTAGGCAAAAGCAGTTTGATGAATGCTTTGGTGGGCGAACGCATGGCGATTATTTCGCCAAAGGCGCAAACAACACGCCACAGGTTGCTTGGTTTTGTAAATGCCGATGATTACCAGATTGTGTTCAGCGACACGCCCGGCTACATCAATCAGCCTGCATATAAGCTGCACGAAAACATGAACAAGTTTGTGCATGAATCGCTGGAAGATGCCGATGTGCTGCTGTTTGTTACCGATAAATTTCAGAAAGAAGAAGACCAAAAACACTTGATTGAAATTGCGCGCAATGCCAATAAAAAATGCCTGATTGTTTTTAATAAAACCGATTTGTGTAAACCGCCCGAAGTGGATGCGGCACAAAGCAGATGGCATAATAATCTGCCCGAAGCAAAGTTCATCCCTGTTTGTGCCGAACAACGTTTAGGCATTGATAAGTTGTTGAATCTGATTACATCTTTATTGCCGGAATCGCCACCGTATTATGACAAGGAGGATTTAACCAATCGTCCGTTGAGATTTTTTATTGCTGAAATAGTGCGCGAGAAAATTTTCTTCAATTACGAAAAAGAGATTCCGTACAGTTGCGAAGTGGTGGTGGAAGAATATGAAGAAGGAGCGAAATTGGATAAAATCCGTTGCGCCATTTATGTGGACAGGGATTCTCAAAAACCAATCGTGATTGGAAAAGGAGGGGAGAAACTCACCAAAACAGGCAAGGAAGCCCGCGAACACATTGAGGCTTTCATCGGCAAAAAAGTTTTTCTGGAATTGCGCGTAAAGGTGCGCAAAGGCTGGCGCGAAGATGATAATTCATTGAAGCAGTTGGGGTATTAGCATTTTCAAATTTCCTTCGCCTTTGCGGGTAGTTAGTTTATCTCTACTTTCCTGCCTAAAAATTTACCAATTCAGCACAATAGCAAATCGTGTCTCAATAGGTGATTATGATATACCCGAAAAAAAACAGGAACTTTTTGTAAATAAAAAACGCTCAGACCATTGATAAACAACGATTTAAGCGTTTAAGGATGAGGTCGGAAGCGGATTCGAACCGCTGTAGCAGCTTTTGCAGAGCTGAGCCTAACCACTCGGCCATCCGACCTTTTTGCGGGCGGCAAACCTAAAAGATTTTTTGATTATTTGATAACCTCCGCCAACTTATCTTCTAAAGCCTGTCCGCGCAAATCGCGGGCGATGATGATACCATCTTTATCCAACAAAAATTGTGCGGGGATTCCTTGCACGTTGTACGAACGCGCAGCAGCACTATTCCAGAATTGTAAATCGCTCACGTGGTTTTCCCAAACCAAACCGTCCGCCTGAATGGCATTTACCCAAGCATTTTTTTCTTTATCAAGCGAAACGCTGTAAACCGTAAAACCTTTGTTTTTAAACCTATTGTAAGCCGCCACTACCGCAGGGTTTTCTCTTCTGCATGGACCACACCAACTCGCCCAAAAATCAAGCAACACATATTTACCTTTCAATGAACTTAATTTGATGCTTTTACCATCGGGTGCAGGCAAATCAATATCCGGTGCAGGTTTGCCAACGGCAATATTTTCAGTTGCTTTAGCTTGCGCTTCCTGTGCAATACGTTGTTGCTCAATTTGCGCAGCAATATTTTTCAACTCGGCTGTGTAGGGCGATTGCGGCATTTCTTTTTCAAAACGTTTTGTAACAGCCACAAACTCATTTTGAAAACGATTGACATCAGACATTACCGCAATCATAGCCACAAACGGACTTTTTGCAGTAGCCGCAGTTTTTACAATAAACTCACTCATAGCCGCGCCTTTTGCGTTCAATTGAGCAACAACTTTTTCCATAGAATCCTGCGGCAACATACTTTGCTGCCCCATCATGTAAGATTGATTCAAACCTTGCATATCTAATTGAAAACCTTGCAACTGATGCAATGCCTGTTGTAATTCATCTTGTGCAGGTGCGCCTTTAATGGTTGATTTCAAAGGGCTTTCAACATCTAAGTTTGCCGTGAAATTTTTATTTTCCAACACCATCATCCAAAAGGCTTGCGGGTTGTTTTTCAAACGGATTCGGTATAAACCTTGCCCGTCTGCCGCGCCATTTAATTTAAACTCACCTTTTGCAGATAACACAGCCGAGTCAATAACCGTAACTTGTTGCAGGCTCAGTTTTTCGAGCATCACGGTTTCGTTACCTGTTGTGTTGGTAATGCTGCCTTCAATTTTGTACCCTGTGCCGCCTGCGCTGTTGCATGCAACAGTGGCATACAAAAAACTTACTACGAGAATTGCTTTTTTCATAATTGTAAGGCGCGAAGGTAAGCAATAACTAATTTGACAAACAGAAGATTTCTTAAAAGCTAAATCGTTGAAAATCTATTTTAGCCGCAAAATTATTCCATGAGCAAATATTTTGATGAACTTTCAGCTAAGGTTAAAAAAGGGAAAGATGTTTTTATTGCCAATAACGCTGTGGTGATTGGCGATGTAGAATTGGGCGATAACGTAAGTATTTGGTATGGCGCGGTGTTGCGTTCCGATTTAGATAAAATGATTATTGGCGAGCGCACCAATATTCAGGATGGTTGTGTGTTTCATGTAGATCCGGGCAAACCGATTATTGTTGGCAAAGGAAACATTATCGGGCATGGCGCAATTTTGCACGGCTGCACCATTGGCGACAATAACCTGATTGGTATGCGTGCCACAATTATGAATGGCGCAAAAATCGGCAATGGTTGTGTGATTGGCGCGCACGCTTTGGTAACAGAAAATATGGTAGTGCCTGATTTTTCGATGGTGTTGGGTGCGCCCGGCAAAATCACCAAAACCCTGCCTCCTGAAATTATTCAACTTATTAAATTAGGTGAAGATGAATATGTGCATGAGGCGTTGAAGTATTTGAGTTAGCAACTGTCTGAATACCTTTACAACAACATCAACTTTAGCTGTCAAACTCAGGCAGTTCAGAAAATAACATATCTATGTACCGAAATTACTTTTGATTAAAGTTTTTAAATGAGCATAAAAGCCGCTATAACTGCCGTATCAAGCCACCTGCCCGATTTTGTTTTAACCAACAAAATTTTGGAAAGCATGGTGAACACCAGCGATGAATGGATATTCAGCCGAACGGGAATAAGAGAAAGAAGAATTTTAAAAGGCGAAGGAAAAGGCGTTTCTGCAATGGCTGTTCCTGCCGTTCAAAAAATTTTGGCGCAAAAAAATCTTTCGCCCGATGATATTGATTTGCTGATTTGCTGCACCGTAACACCCGACCATCTTTTTCCCGCAACGGCAAATATCATCAGCGAAAATTGCGGCATCAAAAAGGCTTTCAGCTTTGATATAAACGCAGCCTGTTCGGGCTTTTTATATGGATTGGCAACGGCATCAAAATTCATTCAAAGCGGAATGTATAAAAAGGTGATTTTGGTGGGCGTGGATAAAATGTCTTCCATCATCAACTACGAAGACCGCCAAACCTGTGTGATTTTTGGCGATGCAGCTGCCGCTGTTTTGTTAGAGCCTTCTACTTCCGGTTATGGAATTATTGATGAAGTGCTGCAAAGTGATGGTTCGGGTTTTCAATACCTGCATCAGAAGGCGGGCGGCTCTGCTTTTCCGCCAACGGTTGAAACCGTTGAAAACAAAGAACATTTTGTGCATCAGGAAGGCAAATCGGTTTTTAAAGTTGCCGTAACTAAAGTAACTGAATGTGTGGAAGCCGTGATGCAGCGCAACGGTATTACAAAAGATGACGTGGACTGGTTTGTGCCGCATCAGGCAAACATCCGCATCATAGAATCGGTGAACGAGCGCATTGGTTTTGCACCCGAAAAAGTTACTGTAAACATTCATAAATATGGTAACACTACCAATGCAACCATTCCTTTGTGTTTGGATGAATGGAAAGATAAATTTAAAAAAGGCGATAAAATAATTCTGGCAACCTTTGGCGGAGGCTTCACTTGGGGAGCAGTTTATTTAGAGTGGGCGATTTGATGTTTGCAAATTTACGGATTGAACGTAAACGATGATTACACAGATTTTGGGATTACGCAGATGATATTATTTACGGATTGACGATTTACGCGCCAACCCAATCGTAAATCTGTAAATTGTCAATCCAAATCATCTTGTTTAATTTATTTTCGGGCTTACATTTGCCCGATACTTCATAAATATTTCATCTCAAATTATAGTGTGTTATGATTACAGAAAAAACAGATGTTTTAGTGATTGGCGCGGGACCTTCGGGCACTGTTGCCGCTTCCATAATTAACAAAGCAGGTTTCAAAACCAAGATTGTTGAAAAAGAGCAGTTTCCGCGCTTTGTAATTGGCGAAAGCCTGTTGCCGCGCTGCATGGAGGCTTTAGAAGCCGCAGGTTTTATTGATGCTATCAAAGCGCAGGACTTTCAGGTGAAAACCGGAGCAAAGTTCGTGCAGGGAACAGACAAGGTGATGGATTTTAAATTCAGCAGCCAGTTTACCAAAGGCTGGACTTGGGCATGGCAGGTAAAACGTGCCGATTTCGACCACACGCTGGCAAAAGAAGTGGAGCGCATGGGCGTTCCGGTAGAATACAAAACCACCGTTACCGACATTCAGTTTACCGGCTCGGATTCTGTTACAACTGTTACAACTGCCGATGGTTTGCAGAAAAAAATCGAGGCAAAATTTATAGTAGATGCTTCGGGCTACGGCAGGGTAATTCCGCGCTTGTTTAATCTCGATAAACCGTCCAATCTGCCACCGCGCAAAACACTTTTTGCACACATAAAAGATGTGCGCAGAGCCGAATATAGTGACCCCAACCGCATCATAATCATAGACCACGCGCCCGGAGTTTGGGCTTGGGTGATTCCCTTTGCCGATGGAATTTCATCTTGCGGATTTGTAGGCTTGCCCGAATATTTTGAAAAATACACAGGCACACCCGAAGAGCAACTGCGGGCTATTATCGCTTCCGAACCCAATACTGCAAGGCGTTTCGAGGATTGCGAACTTATATTCGAGCCGCGCACCATTCAGGGCTGGAGTTCTACCACAAGCAAATTTTATGGCGATGGCTTTGTGCTTACGGGCAACGTAACCGAGTTTCTCGACCCGATATTTTCTTCGGGCGTAACGCTTGCTACGGTTTCATCGCATCGCGCTGCCGAATTAGCCGTGCGCCAGCTTAAAGGAGAAAAAATTGACTGGGAAGAAGAATACATGAAGCCCACAATGATTGGCGTAAATACTTTCCGCTCGTATGTGATGGCTTGGTACGATGGAACACTGCAAAAGATTTTCTTTAACGAAGTGCAGAATAACGAAGTGCAGCAACAAATCTGTTCTGTGCTTGCGGGTTATGTGTGGGATATTGAAAATCCTTATGTAAAAAACCACGAAACGGCATTGAAACGATTGGCGCGTTTGGTAGAAATTGAGAAAATACTGAACGAGTAATACATGAACATCCGGTGCAATGCTCATGTCGCATTATTTGACAACACGCTTTTCTTAAATGAAAAAATCATTGTAGAAAAACAACCTTCTGCATCAGAGTTATTTACTGCGGCATATCATCAACTCAACATCAATTATCCTAAGTTTTTCAAGATGGATAATTTGTGTAAAACGGGTTTTATTGCAGCAGAATTATTGTTGAAAGAAAATAACATTCAGTCAAATTATTTGCCCGAGCAAAAAGGAATTGTGCTTAGTTCGCGCAATTCGAGTTTAGATACGGACATTCGCTACAACGCAAGCACAGCAACAAATCCAAGCCCTTCGCTTTTTGTTTATACACTGCCGAATGTGCTTGTTGGCGAACTTTGCATCAGAAATGTGATTAAAGGTGAAACGGCTTGTTTTGTTTTTGATACTTTTGATGCCGATTTTCAAACGGACTATGTTAATTCGCTGTTTGAAAAAGGAAATTTAAAAACCTGCATTTCGGGTTGGGCAGATTTTTTTGACGAAAAGGCAGAGGCGTTTATTTATTTGACAGAGCAAAGTGAAAGTTCAAACGGAACTTTGCACAATGCGGAAAACATTAAAAACATCTATTCTAAGATATGGAAGAATTGATTGGCACATTGAAACAACAGATTGTTGAGCAATTGAATTTGCAACATTTGAAAGCCGAAGAAATCGGAAGCGACCAGCCGCTGTTTGGCGAAGGTTTGGGATTGGATTCTATTGATGCTTTGGAACTGATAGTTCTGTTGCAACAGAAGTATGGAATAAAACTTGCCAACCCTGCCGATGGACCAAAAATTTTCCAAACCGTGCGCACTATGGCTGAGTTCATTGTAGCCAATAAGAAAGCATAGTTCTGATGCGGGTTTTCGTTGCAGGAAAAGGAACGGTTTCTGC
>CAZSEG010000014.1:29360-32407 GCA_964605875.1 uncultured Chitinophagaceae bacterium | reverse complement strand
GCGGGCGAAGTGATTCAAAGACCCGCATCGGTGGTAAAAGAATTGATGGAAAACTCCATTGACGCAGGCGCAACGCAAGTTCAACTGATAGTGAAACAAGCGGGCAAAACGCTGATTCAGATTATTGACAACGGCTGCGGTATGAGCGAAACTGATGCGCGTATGAGCTTTGAAAAACACGCCACATCCAAAATCAGCAACTCGGATGATTTGTTCAACATCCGCACCATGGGTTTTCGTGGCGAGGCTTTGGCTTCTGTTGCTGCTATCGCACAAGTAGAAATGCGCACCAAGCTGCATGATGAAAGCACGGGAACGCAGATAGAAGTGGAAGGCTCAAAAATCATTCGTCAGGAAGCCTGCCAAACACAGGACGGCACTTCCATTGCGGTTAAAAATCTCTTTTTTAATGTTCCTGCAAGGCGCAATTTTTTGAAAAGCGATAATGTAGAATTGAAAAATATTATCGAAGAATTTACGCGCATTGCATTGGCGCATCCAAAGGTGTCATTTCGCTTTCAGCATAACGATTATGAGTTACATAATTTGAAAAGTGGCAACCTGAAACAGCGCATTACACAACTGTTTGGCGATGATTACGCGCAAAAAATTGTGCCTGTTGAAGAGAAATCTTATTCATTGAGTGTTACGGGCTTTATCGGCAAGCCGCAGTTCGCAAAAAAGACTCGTGGCGAGCAATATCTGTTTGTAAACAATCGCTTTATCAAGTCGGCATATTTGAATCATGCCGTGGCAAATGCCTACGATGAAATGATAAGCAAGGATAGCTTTCCTTTCTATATTTTGTTTTTAGAAATCGAGCCATCGCGTATAGACATCAACGTGCATCCGCAGAAATATGAAGTGAAATTTGAAGACGAAAAACTCGTTTACACTTTTGTAAATCTTGGCGCAAAACATGCGCTTGGCGCATACAGCATTTCGCCTACTTTAGATTTTAATCAGGAGCAACATTTGGACACAGGTGGCGCATTCACCAACAATAATTTCACAGGCAATACCTTTATCAATCAAAACCCAACTATGAATCGGGAAGCAAAGAAATTTGCGCCACCGTCAAACTTTCAGCCCTTTCAGGGAAACCGCGAAGCCACCAACTGGCAACAGCTTACACAAGGTTTAGAAATCGGCAACGACCTCAATACAAAGAACACCGATGCAGAAGATATAGTTGCGATTCCGATAGATAACACTGTAAATGTTCAGCAGCAATCGAATAATTCTGAGCTTACTTTTCGCTCGTCACAAGCTGCCGATAAAGCGATTGTTCCGCCTCATCAGTTGCACAAAAAGTATATTGTTTCGCAAATAAAAAGCGGCATCATACTTATTGACCAGCAGGCAGCGCACGAAAGGGTTTTGTACGAAAAATACCTGCGCCTTTTGAAGAACAATCGCAGCACCAGCCAGCGACAATTATTCCCGCAAACTATTGAATTCCCCGCTGCCGATGCGCAACTGCTTTCGGAGATTCTGCCCGACATCAACAACCTTGGTTTTGAAGTGCAGGAATTTGGCAATAATTCTTTTGTAATTCATTCCTTCCCTGCCGACATTAACAATGGCAACGAAAGATTGGTATTAGAAGAACTATTGGAACAATACAAAAGTCAGTTGCATATTTCTAAACTTTCCAAACGCGAAAAACTGGCGCAGGCTTTGGCGGTCAGCTCTTCTATCAAAGCAGGAAAAATTTTAGCCTTAGATGAAATGAAAGCACTGATTGATGAATTGTTTGCCTGCGACCATCCTTATATTGCACCCAACGGCAGACACACTATTGTTTCTTTCGGTTTGGAAGAATTAGAGAAAAAGTTTGAAGGCAAAAAGTAGTAAAATAATAATCCATCGAAAACATTTTCTTCGCAAAGAATATGAGTAAATTATTAGAAGGAAAAGTTGCCCTCGTAACGGGCGGAACAAGAGGAATAGGCTACGCTATTGTGGAAACCTTTGCGGCACAAGGTGCGAGTGTTGCATTCACATACCTAAGTTCCGAAACCCGCGCGCAGGAAATAGAGCAACAGTTCAGCAAAAACGGAGTGAAGGTGAAAGGCTATAAATCTGATGCAGGAAATTTTGCATCGGGAAATGTGTTGGTGGAAGAAGTTGTAAAAGAATTTGGCAAAATAGATGTGCTTGTAAACAATGCAGGCATCACCCGCGATAACCTTTTGCTGCGCATGAGCGAACAGCAATTTGACGAAGTGATTCAGGCAAACCTTAAAAGTGTATTCAGCTTAACCAAGCACGTTTCAAAATTCATGTTGCGCGCAAAGCAGGGTTCTATCATTAACTTAACTTCCATCGTTGGCTTAAAAGGTCAGGCGGGGCAATCCAATTACGCAGCATCCAAAGCGGGCATTATAGGTTTCACTAAAAGCATTGCCGATGAATTTGGTTCGCGCAGCATTCGTTGCAATGCCATTTCACCGGGCTTTATAGAAACCGACATGACACACGTTTTGAATGATGAAACCAAAGCAGTTTTACTAAAGCAAATTCCTTTCGGCAGAATGGGCAATGCGCAGGAAGTTGCCAATGCCGCGCTTTTTCTTGCAAGCGACTTATCTGCTTACGTTAGCGGACAAGTATTGAGCGTTTGCGGGGGAATGAGCAGGTAAATATTGCTTTATTACAAGATTAAAACGGAAGCAAATCTTTGAATTTCTGCACGGCAGTTTCATCCATAAACCCGAAGGCAACCAAGCCGAATAACACCAGCCACAAAATGCCTTTTATCAAAAAGAAAAGAAAACCGGCAAAGCCTAATCTTTTAAGCCAGCCGATTTTTCTTGAGTTCGTCTTTTCTTCTGTTTTTTCCATTGCTGTCATTAACGTGCAAGCACATTATAGGTTTTAAAATCGCTGTGCATCGGAGCGGGTTTTCCTTCCTCTTTCGCCTTGCGAATATCTTCAAAACCGCGCTTATGTCCTTCAATAAATTCAGGAGAATTTGTCCATGCTTTGAAAGATTCTTCACTTTCCCAATGGCTTACGATAAGATACGGGTCGCCCGGCTTTGC
>CAZSEG010000014.1:27552-29350 GCA_964605875.1 uncultured Chitinophagaceae bacterium | reverse complement strand
GGCTTTGCCGCCTTCAAAACCATCATATCCACAAAACCCGGCATGGTGTCAATGGCGCGGGCGCGGCTGCCAAACAGTTCTTCAAAACGTCCTGTGTATTCGGGTGCGCAAGTGATGTAGTTAATTGCAACAAAGTTTTTATCAGCCATTATTTTTTGATTTAGGCGGCAAATATGCTGTTTAGAATTGTTCTAAACAATTATTTTGTAACTTTTTTGTAAAATATTTCTACGGCTTGAAATCAGGATTCGCAGCACGTTTCTTTTTTGCTTTATCATAAATAAGAGAAATAGGATTCGAGAACTTGGCTTTTGGAATTTTAGTGCTGTATGTTGGCGGAGCAATACCCGGCAAAATGAACTTATTTACATCCTTTGCATCCATAAACGCCTGCTTAAATTCATCCAAATTTCCAAAAGGGTAAATCACTACATCCTTTAGTTTAATGAAGTCGCGCATCAATTCAACATTCACATTGTACTGCGAATCTTTTTCAATTGCACTAACCGGAAATTCTTTTGAGATATAATTTATGGAAGTGAATTTCAAAGTGTCTGTCGGAAAAACATACAACTTGAAACCGCCATCCACATCTGCTGTGGCTCCTGTTCGTCTGTTCTGTATCACAACATTTGCCTTTGAAATTCCCTGATGCGATTGCAGGTCGGTAATTTTTCCTTTGATTAAAAAAGTGCCTTCTTGGAAAGTGAAATCTATTTGGGCAGATGTCGGTAACGGAAAAATGAGCATAGAAAAATGAAAAATGAAAAACGCTAAAAACACTAAAGCCGAGTGTCCCCCGTCACTCGTCACTCGTCCCTGTATTTCTTGTATTGTGTTTTTCATTATGAAAAATGCCTTCCCGAAAAAACGGAAAGGCATTGTAATGATATGGTAAATGGTGTGAAAATTATTCAGCTACTACTTCAAATTTCACGGTTACTTTATGGTCTTTGCCAATGGTAACTTCGGCAGTGTAGTTGCCAAGTGTTTTTACTTCACCTTCTACGATAGTTATTTTTCTGCGGTCAACTTCTACGCTTGCAGCATTGCGAATTGCCTCTGCAACGTGGTAAGATGTAACCGAACCGAAAATTTTATCGGTAGAACCGACTTTAGCTCCGATTTTCAAAGTAGATTCCTGCAAACGTGCAGTGATTTCCTGCAAACGTTCCAACAATTTAGCTTCTTTTTTCTCGCGCACTTTCAGGCGGTTGTTCAATTCTTTAAGGTTGGTTTCGCTTTTTACAACGGCATAACCTTGCGGAATTAAATAGTTCAAAGCAAAGCCGTTTTTAACGTTCACAACGTCATCGGCATAGCCCAATTTTTCAACATTCTTTAATAATATAACATTCATTGCTACTCAATTTTTTGGTTAATGATTATTTCAACAAATCGGCAACGTAAGGCAATAAAGCCAGATGGCGTGCGCGTTTGATGGCAACAGCAACTTTACGTTGAAATTTTAATGAGTTACCCGAAACTCTGCGCGGAACAATTTTACCTTGCTCGTTGATGAATTTCAAAAGATACTCAGGGTCTTTGTAATCAATATAACGGATACCGCTTTTTTTGAAACGGCAATATTTCTTTTTGATTAAACCGATTTTGGTTGCAGTCAAAAATTTAATTTGTTCATTACCTACTGCCATGATTTATGCCTCCTCTTTTTCGTTAGCTACTGCTTTTTCGGTATTTTTTCTTCCGATTTTACCTGCGCGTTTGTCTTCGTTGTACTTGATGGAATACTTGTCCAACCTTACAGTTAAGTAACGGAAAATGTTTTCGTCACGTC
>CAZSEG010000014.1:20086-27542 GCA_964605875.1 uncultured Chitinophagaceae bacterium | reverse complement strand
CTGAACGCAATCTCCAAAAGTTTGATTGCGTCAGCCGGAGCCTTAAATTCTACCAGATGGTAAATGCCGGTAGTTTTTTTGTTGATTGGGTAACGCAAGTTGCGCAAACCCCAGTGCTCTTCATGCACCAACTCAGCACCTGCGGACTTCAACAAATCAGTGTATGCACTGATTGCTTTTTTGGCGTCATCTTCCGATAACACGGGCGTGAGGATAAATGTTGTTTCGTACTGATTAAGCATGTTTCTCTGCTTTTTTGGTTTAAAAATGGGTGGCGAAAATAAAGGTTTTCGGCATATTTCCTAATATGAATGTTGAAATATGCCGAAAATCAGTCAGATTACCTCAAAAACTTAAAATCCTTTCCCGGATAATAAGCCAAAGGACCCAATTCTTCTTCAATGCGCAGCAACTGCTTATACTTTGCAATTCTATCGGTACGTGAGGCTGAACCTGTTTTAATTTGCCCTGCATTTAATGCAACAGCCAAATCTGCAATGGTGGTATCTTCTGTTTCACCACTGCGATGACTGATGATAGAAGTATAGCTGTTGCGCGTTGCAAGATTTACGGTGTTGATAGTTTCGGTAAGTGTGCCAATCTGATTTACTTTCACCAATATAGAATTGGCAATGTTTTTATCAATGCCTTGTTGAAGACGTTTTACATTGGTAACAAACAAATCATCACCAACCAATTGCACTTTTTCGCCAACTTTTTTGGTGAGCGATTCCCAACCTTTCCAATCGTCTTCTGCCATGCCGTCTTCAATAGAAATAATCGGATATTTTTTCACCCATGAAGCCCAATAACTCACCAGTTCGTCACTCGTCATTTTTTTGCCGCTGCTCTTTTTAAAGTGATAGAGCTTTGACTTTTCATCATAGAACTCGGTAGTTGCGGCATCCATTGCAATAAATACATTTTGCCCGGGTTTGTAACCTGCGGCTTCAATTGCCATTAGCACAATTTCAATGGCGGCTTCATTGCTCGCAATGTCGGGCGCAAAACCGCCTTCATCACCCACGTTTGTGCTGTAGCCTTTCTTTTTCAAAACAGTTTTAAGGCTGTGAAAAATTTCAACGCCCATGCGCAATGCCTCACCGAAAGTATCAGCGCCAACAGGCACCACCATAAATTCCTGAAAGTCAATTTTGTTGTCGGCATGTGCGCCACCATTCAAAATATTCATTAACGGAATAGGCAAAGTATTTGCATTTACTCCACCGATATAGCGATAAAGCGGAATGCCTATTTCATCGGCTGCTGCTCTGGCTGCTGCCATACTTACTGCAAGAATTGCATTTGCACCCAACTTGTTTTTATTATCGGTGTTGTCCAACAACAACATCAATTTATCAATCACATTTTGCTCAAACACATTCACACCCTGCAATTCGGCTGCAATAGTTTTGTTGATGTTTTCAACGGCTTTTAAAACTCCTTTACCGAGATATACATTTTTCTTTCCGTCACGTAATTCAACGGCTTCGTGCTTGCCTGTGGATGCTCCGCTCGGAACGGCTGCCCTGCCGAGCGTTCCTGTGGTTGTAATTACATCGGCTTCAACTGTCGGATTGCCTCTTGAATCTAAAATTTGTCTTGCGTGAATGGCTGCTATTTGGCTCATTTTCTATTGATTATTTATTACTGATTATTGATAAAATGGACGTGTGGCGCGGGACGTTATTCGGTTTTATTTCCAAATTTTCAAATCAACTCATCATCCTCACAAACTCATCAAACAAATATCTTGAATCATGCGGACCCGGGGAACTTTCGGGGTGGTATTGCACACTGAAAGCCTTTTTACCTTTAATGCGAATACCTTCAATGGTTTCGTCATTTAAGTTTACGTGTGTTACTTCTACTGTTTCACTTTTTTCTATAGCTGCACGGCTTACTTCAAAACCATGATTTTGAGAAGTGATTTCACTCAAACCTGTTACTAAATTCTTAACAGGATGATTGATACCGCGATGACCGTGGTGCATTTTGTAAGTAGGAATATCATTTGCCAAAGCCAACAACTGATGCCCTAAACAAATACCGAAAACAGGCTTTCCTGCTTCCTGAATTTCCTTTACAGTTTGAACGGCATAAGGCATTGCCGCAGGGTCGCCCGGTCCATTAGAAATAAATACTCCGTCAGGATTCCATGCCAACAATTCCGAAGCAGGAGTTTGTGCAGGGAAAACTTTTGTGTAAACACCGCGCTCATTCAGGCAGCGCAAAATATTTTTCTTGATACCGCAATCTAACACGGCAACTTTTAATGCTGCATTTTCATTGCCTGCGTAGTAAACTTCTTTTGTAGAAACTTCTTTAGCTAAATCCAAACCATTCATATCAGGAACGGCAGCTAACTTTTCTTTTAAAATATTTATGTCCGTTACTTCACTGCTGATGATGCAATTCATTGCGCCTGATTTGCGGATATGCACCACCAAAGCGCGTGTATCCACATCAGAAATTCCCACGATACCGTTCTTTTCAAAGTATTCCTGCAATGAGCTTTCGGCAGGTTTGCGCGAAAACTGGTTAGCTGTGTAATTGCGACAAATCATGCCCGAAATCTTCACCGATGAAGATTCAATTTCATCAGCATGAACACCATAGTTGCCGATATGGTCATTGGTCATAATAATTACCTGACCAAAATAAGACGGGTCGGTAAAAATTTCCTGGTAACCCGTCATGCCTGTATTGAAACAGATTTCACCGACTGTTGTACCGATTTTGCCAAGCGCTTTCCCGTTGAAGAAAGTGCCGTCTTGCAGCAGCAAAACGGCAGGTTGAGATTGGAATGATTTCGACATTTCGGAGGGCGAATGTAGGCGAAAACAATTACGGTTAAAAGAAACCAAAACATTATTTTGTCTTTTGGGTTTTCTGCTCTATTGCTTTTAAACTTTCCAAATAATTTTTTTCTGCCTCGCTCAATGTATTCTGCTGATACTTTTGGTATTCCGTTGTGGCTTTTTCTATCGCTTTTTCGTGGCTTACAGTTCCTGCGCCTTGCAATAGTTTTTCTCCGCTCATTGTCAAAATCCGGTCTAAATGTTCAGCCCAATCTTTCATTGTCATTGCCTGCTCACGTTCGGCTTGCCGCTCGGCAAAATCTAAATATCCCGAAACTATTTGTCCGAGCGAACGCAATTCTTTTTCGTTCAAATAGTTCTTCGCAACCACCACATCTTTCAAATACGGACGATTGCCCGCGAAAGTCATCAACCCCATAAATTCTTTTTCGGCATCGACACGGCTAAAAATCACTTCGGCTGCAGTTTGCCCGTGAACGGCATAATGAATTTTGTTTTGCACTTTTTTGAAAAACTCAATGGAAACATCTGCTCGCGGTTCGTAGTCAATGCTCGTGGCGTAAATATCCAACACTTGGCGGTAAAATACTTTTTCCGATGCGCGAATGTCGCGTATGCGTTGCAGCAGTTCTTTCCAGTAACCGCCACCGCCCAGATTTTTCAAACGCTCATCATCCATTGTAAAACCTTTGCGGATGTATTCGTTCAGGCGTTTGGTTGCCCATTGGCGAAACTGTGTGCCACGCAAGGATTTGACACGATAACCGACAGAAATAATGACATCAAGATTGTAGAAATTGGTCGGTTTGGTAGAAAAATCGGAAATTCCGATTTTTCTCATGCTATCGGTTTCTGTCAGTTCGCCTTCGGCATAGATATTTAAGATATGCTCGTTAATGGTAGAACGTGATTTTTCAAACAGTTTTGCCATACTGTCAATAGTCAGCCAAACACTTTCATCTTCAAAACGAACATCCACCGAAATTTTTTCGTCTTCGGTTTTGAACAGTATAAATTCCGAATTGCTATTTTTCATTTGCTTTGATTTTCTGTGTTTCGAGTTTCAGACATCTTCAAAACTAAAACAAATTTACTCCACTATTTTAAATTCTGTTCTGCGGTTCAGCCTGTGGCAATCGCAATCGTAAACTGCGCAATCTGCATCAGTGGAACAATCTTTCAACAATAAAGATTCTCCATAACCTTTGGCTGAAAGCCGTGCAATGGCAATTCCTTTTTGCGATAAATAAGCAACAACACTTTCGGCACGTTGTTGCGATAATTTCATATTAAAATCTTCATCGCCCCGCGCATCGGTGTGTGAGCCGATTTCAATTTTCAGCTTGGGGTTTTGCTGCAACAAAACAGCAAGCGTGTCAAGCGATTCTTTAGTTTCATCATTGAGTTCTGCGCTGTTATATCCAAAATAAATTTCACTCATCCGATAAACTTTATTCACCTCAACGGCTGTCATCATTAAGACAATTTCATTGGTATCGGTAGAATTGTATGCGTCAATTACAATTTCTTTTTGAAGCGAAAAGTAGCCTTGTTTAGTGGCATTGATGCTGTACTTTCCATTTGCAGAAAGTTGATAAAAAAGCAATGACTTTTCTTTATCTTCTATCGTTCTTCCTGCTTCATCTTTTATTTCAAATCGCACAAAAGGAATGTTGCTGCCTGTGCTGTCAAAAGCAGAAAGTTTCAGCCACGGACGAATAGATTTTTTTATTTCAAAGCTGAAAATATCATCGCAACAAGTTTCACCTTTTACTGAAAAAACACCCGGGCGATTGGAAACAAAAAAACCTTTTTGTCTTTCGGTTAAGCGATAAAAGGATTCATCATAACTTGAGTTTAATGGCTCCGGTAAAGTTTTAGGCAAAGCGAATTTTCCATCTTTGAATTTTGAATAAAAAACATCCAAGCCGCCTCTGCCCACCAAACCCGATGAACTGAAATAAAGTGTTGAAGTATTGTCATCAAAGAAGGGAGTGATTTCATCGCGTGAAGTATTGATAACAATGCCTGCATTTTTCGGCTTCTGAAATTTGCCGCCCGGCTCGCGAACACTGAACCAAATATCAAAGCCGCCCAAGCCGCCCGGCTGATTGGATGAAAACCACAAAACCTCACTGCCATCCGCATTTTGAATTAAATGAGGATGTGTGCTTGCGTGCATGGGATAGTTTATTTTCTCGCTCACTTCGCGCGTATTTCTCCATGCGTTTTCTTCAAAATATGCGCTCCATATTGCACAATTATTTTGCTGCAATTCTCCTGTACATACCGTAAAAAATATTTGCCTTCCATCTTTACTGAAAGAAACATTCGCAAGGTTTTTATCCGCTAAATCTAAATCGGTAAAAAGTTTTGGGTCATGGAAAATTGTATCCTCTATTTTTGAAGAATAGAGTTGCATGTATGGTTGCCGGTAACCTGTGTCGGGTTTGGTATAAACCAAAGTATCGGAATGAATGGAAGCGAAGAACAATTTGTTCTTAAAAACAACAGGCGATAAATCGCTGTAACCTGAATTGATGTTTGAAGGAAGATGCTTTACAACAAAAGTATCTTCAATGGTTTTGATTTCGTAGCAACCCAAAATGTCGCTCGGCACAAACTCCTTCACCAAATTATCCTTGCCTTTATAGCAAGCAGCAAAGCGATTAAAACTCTCTAATGCCTGCTTGTAATCACCCGTAATTTTCTGCATCAAGCCTTTGTAATAAAGGGATGTGGTAAGGCAATTTTCATCTTTGGCAGCAGCACGCGAAAACCAATACAGCGCAGGCTTGTAATCGCGGATGCGGTAGTTTGCCATAGCAAGATTCTGGAACACTTCCAAAGTTCCCGAATCGCGCTTTAATGCTTCGTTGTAATAGTTAATGGCATCGTAATAGTATGATTGCTTAAAGTCTTTGTCACCCTGCCTGATAAGCTGCTTGTAGCTCATGCCGGGGAGGGAGTCTTGGGCTGTAAGGGTGAGTGAAAATAAGATGAGAGTATTTAGTAGTAAGTATTTAGTATTAAGACGTGAGATATGAGATATGAGATGGGAAATGGGAGATGGTTCGACTTCGCTCACCATGACATCAATCCGTAAATCCGTAAATCCGTAAATAGTCAATCTGTAAATCCGTAAATAGTCAATCATTAGTTTTTCTTCAACAATGCCATATAAAATCCATCGAAGCCTGTTTCGGATGGAGATAGAACGTATTCGTTTAGCAGCGTGAATTTACCATTTTGTTCTGCTAAGAATCTTTGTACTTGCTGTTGGTTTTCGCTTGGTAGAATACTGCAAGTGGTGTAAAGCAGTTCTCCACCTTTCTTCAACATACTGTGGTAGCTTGAAAAAATCTCCCATTGAAGATTGATGTTGTCTTGCAAAATGGAGGCAGTCAATTTCCATTTGGTGTCGGGATTTCTGCGCAACACACCAAGCCCGGTACAAGGCACATCCAACAATAATTTATCTGCTTTTTCAAACAAAAAATTCTGTGCCGTAAAATCCATCAACGCGCACTTGATAATCTTTGCCCCGGCACGATGCGCGCGCTTTTGCAGTTCAATCAATTTTTTGTCGTAAATATCCAAGGCGTAGATATTGCCTTTGTTTTTCATCAATGCTGCAAGCTGCAATGTTTTGCCCCCCGCTCCTGCGCAGGCATCTACCACAAACTCACCGGGCTGAGGGTTCAATACTTTGGCTACAGATTGTGAGTTTACATCCTGCACTTCCACCCAACCGCTTTTAAAAGCTATGGTGTGCAGAATATTTTTCCGTCCTTCCATCACCAATGCTTCACCTTCTTCTGTGGTTTCTATTCCATCAACTTTCAATTGATTTTTTGCATTGGTAAGCGTTGTTTTTAAAGTGTTTACACGCAAACAAACCTTTGCGGGGATGTGCATGGCGGCAATTTCTTTTTCCCAAAGCTCCTCTCCCATTTGCTCCACACCAACGGCATCCAACCAATCGGGAATGGAATACTTCAACACACGTTGCTGCTGCGCTGATTCATACAACTTTAATACTGTATCAGGATTCAGTGAGCCGAAATTCTCCCAAGCAGGCAATGGCACTTGCAGAATAATAAAACGCGCTTCAATTATCTTCCATGTATCTGTGCTGTTTGCGCAATAAGCATAAAGCCTGTAATTGCGAACTATATCGTAAATACCTTCTGCAATAAAATTTCTGTCGCGCGCACCCCAACGCTTATCGGAAGCGATGATATTTTCCACCACATCATCGGCATATTTCTTTTCAGTAAAAATTCGCTCCAACCCTTTTGCAACTGCCTCTACCAATATGCGGTGTAACTTCATGCAGCAAACCTAATGGATGTGCGGCAAAGAATTTTGTGAATATCATTTGAGTTATTCCATTCCTCAATGATGATAATTATATCTCACGTTGAGGCGCTGAGAACGCAGAGAAAAATGCTTCGCATTTATTGTGGCATTTCACCGAAATGATGTTAAGCAATATTGCATGAATGATATTTTGATAAATTCGCCCCGCTTTTCGGGTGGAACTCACCTCGACATGCACGGTGTTCTTTCAATCTGTTCCTGAAAATTAAAATTAAACAATGGTGCGATTGTGTTTTTCTCAAACCAATCTT
>CAZSEG010000014.1:3887-20076 GCA_964605875.1 uncultured Chitinophagaceae bacterium | reverse complement strand
AACCATTTTCATTTTTCAATCACCTTTTTTCTGGGTGTGGCGCAGTTTGGTAGCGTACTTGCATGGGGTGCAAGAGGTCGCTGGTTCAAGTCCAGTCACCCAGACGAGTAATGTTGGAAGTCGCTGTTTAAGCGACTTCCGTTTTTTAAATAATATGCAATTCATCTATCCGTCTTTCTTGTGGGCTTTAGCAGCAATTGCAATTCCTGTGATTATTCACCTGTTTCAATTCAGGCGCTACAAAACCATTTACTTCAGCAATGTGAATTTTCTGAAGCAGGTGCAGCAGGAAAGCTCTTCGCGCAACAAGCTCAAGCATCTTTTAATCCTTGCCGCCCGCATTCTTGCGGTGGTTTGCTTAGTGTTTGCTTTTGCGCAACCTTTTATCCCCAAGCGCGCGCAGCAGGCAGCTACGGGCAAAAGTTTTGTGAGCATTTACATTGATAATTCTTTCTCCATGAATCGCGTGGATGAAGGTTTTAAGTTATTGGACAAAGCCAAACAAACTGCCGTTGCCATTGCTAAAGGATACAATGACGATGACCGTTTTCAATTACTTACCAACGATTTTAGCGGAAGTCAGCAGCGATTGATTAGTAAAGAAGAATTGCTGGCTGCGGTGGATGAAATCAATTTTTCGTCTGCTTCCAGAAGTTTGGATGAAGTGGGCAAACGCCAAAGCGAAATTCTTGCTACCGAAAGCGGCACGGTGAAAACCGCTTACCTGCTTTCGGATTTTCAAAAGGGCATGGAGCAAAACTTTCAACCCGATACGAGTGTGCGATTTAACCTGCTACCTTTGACGGCTAACAGTTCAGCCAATTTATACATTGATACCTGTTGGTTTTATGAGCCGATTCAATTGGTGAATCAAAACAACACTTTGATTGTGCGCATCAAAAACAGCAGCGATGATGCGGTGGGAGGCGGTCGCTTAACTATGAAGCTGAACGGGCAATCGAAAGCGATTTCAGAGTTTGATGTGGCGGCTGACGGCTCGGTGTTTGACACGATTAAATTCACGAATGAAAAAGCCGGATGGAATCTTGCGGAAATCAGCATTGCCGATAATGAAGTAACCTTTGATGATAATTATTTTGTTGCCTATCGCGTGCTTGAAAAAGTAAACGTATTGAGCATTACCGATGGCGCACCGAATCGCTTTATGGCTGCGGTTTTTGCCAATAATCCGCAGTTTCAATTTGAACAGCTTTCGCAAAGCAATCTGAATTTTGAACAGTTGAAAAACTACAACTTTATTGCGCTTGCCAACCTTAGTCAAATTTCTTCGGGTTTAAATTCTGCGCTTTCGGCTTATGTTGCGGAAGGCGGCTCGCTGGTTGTTTTTCCGGCATATCAAAGCGAACTTGCTTCTTACAATAAATTGCTTTCAAACTTTGGCGCGCAAAACATTGAAGCCTTTTCGGATGCCGCTACCGAAGCTGCGCAACCCAACATTCAGCAAAATATTTTTAAAGATGTGTTTGAAAAAGTACCAGAAAACATGCGCCTGCCTGCGGTGAAAAAGTATGCTTTGTTCAACAAAAATATTTCGCCTTTGCGCGAAGATATTTTGCAAACGCGCGAGGGAAATACTCTGGTGGCGCGTTATGGTTTCAAGGCGGGCAATGTTTATGTAAGCACTGTGGCTGCCGATGAGCAAAACAGCGAACTGCCCGTGAATGCTTTGTTTGCGCCCATGCTGTACAAAATGGCGGTGCTGAATGCAGGCTCTGCCGCGCAGTTGCACACCATCGGTTATCGCACGGTTATTCCTGTAAACACTGTTGCCGGAAAAGAAAATGTGTTGCGGATGAAAAGCGGCAGCACGGAGTTTATTCCGCAGCAATACAACTCGGGCAGCCAAACGGTTTTGGTGTTGGGCAATGATGTAAATGATGCAGGATTTTACAATGTGGTGAAGCAAGGCAGCGACAGCGCAGTGGCTGTGGTGGCGGCAAACTTCAACCGCGCAGAAAGTGTGATGCGCTTCAATTTACCGGATGAACTGACGAAACTTTTTGAATCGAAAGATAATGTGAACATTGTCAATTCAACCCTTGCAAATATTGGCGCAGCGGTGCAATCGCTTGATAAAGCCACGCTGCTTTGGAAGTTCTTTTTGATTGCTGCTTTGTTGTTTTTGGCAACAGAGGTTTTGCTGCTGAGGTTTTGGAAGTAGGAGTGGTTGATCGAGTGTTTAATTCGCACGGAAAGAGAACAAATTTTATTGGTATTTGCACAAAACAAACCGACTGACAAAACTACAATTGCCTGATGTAATCAATCACTAATTTGCGCTCCTCGATGATTTTGATTTCGTAATGCAGATAACCTCCGCCTGTAGAAACAAAACTGCCGTCATCTTTCAAATCAAACTTGGTGGTAGCAATCACCTGACCGCGCACGTCCACCGCATCAATGCGAATTACTTTATCGTAGGTTATCAGTTTATTGGTAGATGTATCTGTTATGTAATTTACAGTTTTGCGTACCTGAACAGGAGCGACCATTTTGTTATCGTTAGTTGCGTAAAGGCTCGGTAAATTTTTATTGGAAGTGAAGAAGTATATTTCATAAGGCACATCATTTTTCTTGCAGCTTGAAAAGCCAAATGCGCCCAACAACAGCAATACAATGGAAATGTTCGTGATTCTCATTTTGTTTCTAAACTCTGTTAGTTCACATACGGGTAGGGGGTTGAAAAAGTTACAGTGTTTATATCAATTTATATTCTATCTAAACCAAGCTAAATTTCTATTCTTTGCCGCATGAAGAATATCTTGTATTTCGTAGTGATTCTTGTTGTTGTAGTACTTACGGGTTTTGCGGCATTATGGTTTCGCCCATCTTTAATACGTTCAAAAGAAGAAGTTAAAGCAGCCATTCGTTTGCCTGAATCTAAATTCGTTGCATGGCGCGGTGGCGAAATTCATTATGTGGATGAAGGCAGCGGCTTTCCATTGATAATGATTCACGGCTTTAGCGGCTCGCATCGCAACTTTGGCAAGATTGCCGGAATGCTTAAAAATAATTTTAGAGTTATCCGTTTGGATTTGCAGGGTTTTGGATTGAGCGATTTTCCAACATTAAAAGAAGGAGAAACTTCATTAGATGTTTATCGTGATTATGTCGGTTTCATATTGCAGGAACTGCAACTCGATTCATTCTACTTAATGGGCAACTCCATGGGAGGCATGGTATCGTGGACAACCGCGCATGATTACCCGGAAAAAGTAAAAAAGCTGATACTTTGTGCCAGTGCCGGATATGATTTAGAAAAAGTTGCAGGCAAGGCAGTGTGGTTTGTAAAAAATCCGATAACCTCAAGGTTAATGAGCAAAGGAGTGCCGGAGTTTGTAAGCAGGCAGGCAGCATTAAGATGTTGGTATGACGACACGCAGGTAAAACCCGAAACAGTGCGCCAGACCAACATGATATGGAACAGGGCAGGCAACCCGGAAGCCGCATTGGTGTTGGGCGCGGCTACCGAATTTCCTGATACCGCATGGATAAAAGAAATAAAATGCCCAACCATGATTGTGTGGGGCAGACAAGATGAAATTGTACCCTTTGAACATACTGCGCGATTTCATCGCGATATAGCAGGCAGCCAATTGGCAGAATTTGACAAATGCGGACATTTACCAATGATTGAAAAGGCAGAGGAGTTAAAAGAAAGGATTCTTCAGTTTACAAAAGAATAGCTTACGCAAGCAATGATTACACCGATTTAGGGATTACACGGATTAAATACTGCCTACTTTTTTCTGTTCTCTGATTTCTGACCTCTGATTTCTGACCTCTGATTTCTGACCTCTGATTTCTATTTTTTTCGCAAGCAACGATTACACCGATTTTATTTATATCTTACATCTCAAATCTCACATTTCCCATCTTCTGTTTCAGCATATATTCGCGCATGGCTTTAAAAAAAATCACAGAGCAGGATTTAATCTATTTCAAAGAAATAATTGGCGCAGAAAATGTCTTCACCGATGCCGCTTCGCTTGATAAATATTCTAAGGACGAAACGGTAGATGCGGAGTTCGCACCCGAAGTGGTTTTGAAGCCGATTTCAGCCGAAGAAATTGCGCGTATTCTCAGTTATTGCAATGCACAAAACATTCCCGTTTCGCCACGCGCTGCGGGCACGGGTTTGAGCGCCAACAGCCTGCCGGTGCAAGGCGGAGTTTCACTTTCAATAGAAAGGATGAACCGCATACTTGAAATTGACGAGCGCAATTTGCAGGTAACCACCGAGCCGGGCGTTATCACTGAGGCTTTACAAAATGCCGTGAAAGAAAAAGGACTTTTTTATCCGCCCGATCCATCAAGCCGTGGCACAAGTTTTATTGGCGGAAACGTTGCTTGCAACAGTGGCGGTCCACGCGCTGTAAAATATGGTGTTGTAAAAGATTATGTGCTGAATTTGGAAGTGGTTTTGCCATCGGGCAAAATCCTGTGGACAGGCGCAAATGTGTTGAAAAATTCCACCGGCTACAACCTTACGCAACTGATGGTAGGCAGCGAAGGTACGCTTGGCATCATCACTAAAATTGTTTTGAAGCTCATCCCCCACCCTACCATGAATGCCGTAATGCTTGTTCCTTTTAAAAGTATGGAAAAAGCAAGCGCAGCAGTAAGTGCGATTTTCCGCGCAGGCATTGTGCCATCGTGCTTAGAGTTTATGGAGCGCGATGCCATAGAATGGGTTTGCAATTTTCTGGGCGATGTTACCATACCGATTGATGATGAAACACAAGCGCATTTGCTGATAGAAGTGGACGGCAACGACATGGATTTGATTCAAAAAGATTGCGAAAGAATTTATGAAGTAATCTCGGAATTTGATGCGGGCGAAATTCTTTTTGCCGATAGCGAAGCGCAAAAAAACGACATCTGGCGGATGCGCAGAAATGTTGCTTATGCAGTGAAGAAAACAGCCGTTACTATTGAAGAAGATACCGTTGTTCCCCGTGCTGATTTACCCGAATTATTGAAACACATCAAACAGGTTGGGAGCAAATATGGTTTCAAGAGTGTTTGCTATGGTCATGCGGGTGATGGCAATGTGCATGTGCGCATTGTAAAAGGCGAATTGAGCGATGAAGCATGGAAAACCGAAGTACAAGGAAAAGGCGTGCGCGAAATCTTTCAAAAGGTGCATGAATTGGGCGGTACCATCAGTGGCGAGCACGGCATCGGCTGGATTCAACGCCCGTACATGGATATAAAATTTGATGAAGCGCACTTAGATTTAATGCGCGGCATCAAAAAAGTTTTCGACCCTAACGGCATCTTAAACCCCGAGAAGATTTTTTAAATGATTGCTTACTTATTGCTTGGGTCGAACATAGAACCACGCCTCGATTACTTTAATAAAGCAAAGGCATTGCTCGCAGAAAAAGTGGGTGTTATTTTACAAACTTCAACCCTATATCAAACCGCAGCTTGGGGCAACGAAAACCAAGCTGATTTTCTCAATCAGGCAATAAAGGTTGAAACAACTCTTGAACCAATTCAATTGTTGGCAATAATAAAAAACATAGAAACACAAACAGGCAGAAAACAGCGTGAACACTGGGGCGCACGTGAAATTGACATTGATATTCTTTTGATAGAAAACCTAATTTTCAAAAACCCTTCATTAGAAATTCCGCATCCGCAACTGCATAACAGGCGATTTGCATTAACGCCTTTAGCAGAGATTGCAGGTGAGATTATTCATCCGGTTTTTGACAAAACAATTGTTGAGTTATTGAATGAGTGTGAGGATGATAAGGCTGTAAAGTAGTTTGGGATAAACTGTGAGATTCTTATGTCTGTATATTTTTATGGCATTTGTATAAAAACATTTTAACGAAGGAATTGATATACTCCCACTTTTTTATCTGACATATCCTAAAGGGCAATACTTATTCCTAAATATGTAAAATAAAATGCTCTAAATTTGTAAAATAAAATGCTCTAAATTTGTAAAATAGTTATACCTTTGCTTCATAATAAGGATAGCTTTGGCGTACTTAAAACGAATATCAGACAACGAGTTGAAGCAGAAGCTCAATTCATCGGGGGCGGTGCTTATCAGAGGAGCAAAAGCCTGTGGCAAGACTGAGTCCGCCAAACAATTTGCTCGTAGTGTCTTGAGCGTGGACAGAGATGAGCAAGTAACGGCTTTAATGAATACCAATCCCAAGCGGTTGCTCTTAGGCAATACGCCTCGTTTGATTGATGAATGGCAAGCCCAACCTAAACTTTGGGACTATATCCGACACGAAATTGACGACCGCCAAAAACCTGCTCAATTCATATTGACAGGTTCGGCAAATCCCGAAGAATCGGTAAAAATGCACTCAGGCGCAGGCAGATTTACCATAGTGGATATGCGCACAATGTCGTGGCAGGAATTGGGTTTCTCATCGGGAAAAGTCAGTTTGAAAAAGCTGTTTGAGGGCAAGAAAATTGATATTTACGATGAAGCAACCGACTTGGAGTTTATTGTTGAAAAGCTGATTATTGGAGGATTCCCAACGCTTCTAAACAAAAAAGTAAATCAAGCTACAGACTTAAACCGTGCTTACATTGAACTGCTTGCGGAAGTGGATATGAGCCGAGTTTCGGATGTCAAACGCGACCCGACAAAAGTGCGGAACTTGTTGCGTTCACTTGCGCGTAACACGGCAACTATGGTAGAAATTACGGCATTAGAAAACGACATTCGCGGGACATACAACGCTGATATTTCCCGCCCAACCATTTACGATTATCTCGATGCGCTTAGTCGCTTAATGATAACGGAAGATCAACCTGCCTGGAATCCGCATATCCGTTCAACGGCTTCACTCCGAAAATCGCCTAAACGCCATTTTACGGACGTAAGCCTTGCGGTTGCCGCGCTTGGAGCAGATAAAAATTCGCTTTTGAACGACATTAAGTTTACAGGCTTTTTGTTTGAATCATTGGTAACTCACGAACTCCGTATTTATGCACAAGCAAACGATGCAAAAGTATATCACTACCGCGATTCAAGCGGATTGGAAGTAGATGTTATTGTGCAAAAATATAATGGCGATTGGAGTGCATTTGAAATAAAACTTGGCACAGGGAAAATAGAAGAAGCGGCTGCCAGCCTCAATAAATTTGTGTCGGTATTAGACACTAAAAAAGTAAAACAGCCGAAATCGCTCAACATCATTACGGGCACAGGAATCAGCTACACACGCGGGGACGGAATTAACGTGATTTCGTTGGCTTCGTTGGGAGCATAGGTGATAAAGTGATTTTACAACTTCATTCTACGGGAACGCCTTGTTCCCGTTTGTTATTTTCATACATTCGTTTCTCTAAATATCTGCGCTTACGGACATAGAAATTGCGCAATAGTGATTTATAGGTCGTGCAACACCCGCTTTATCTTTGCAAAAAAATCGAAGGCTCAATTCCTGTACCCACAACAAAAAAATATGAAAAACAAAGCTCACAGACAAGAAGTAAAAATGCGCAAGTATAAACGCAGGCTTGTATTGTATGGCTACACAAAATTGCCCGCAGAGATACTGGAAAAATCAAACCTGAATTCACTTAGAACCACAAGCAACCCTTGTAATTGTTTTATGTGTAAAGGCGAAAGTTATAGTCGGAAAGAAAAATACAAACAGCCATTGCATGGGCTACAAATTCAAGAATAAATTATGAGCCGCAGCAGAAAAAAAGCGATAGTGAAAGATAATCCCAAGCGTAAAGAATTGTTCAGGCGAAGAATCAGAAGAACAATTAAAACATCGCTTGCTTCAGGAAAGGAAGAATTGCCCAACCCGAAAACGATTGTCAATGATTACGATTACTGCGATTACAAATTCAATTTTGAATACAGAGGAGATTGGGGACGAAACAAAAAAGCAAAAGAAAAATACGCAAGAAAATGATTTAACACAACTCGGTTATCGGAACTACTGAAAAAACAAATCGGACATTTGTATGATGAAATTTATTATCACGGATATTGAGTAATGGAAGCAATCATTTTTATCGGCATACAGGCAACAGGAAAAACTACGTTTTATGTGCAGAATTTCCTGAAATCGCACATCCGAATTTCATTGGATATGTTGCATACGCGCAACAAGGAAAATCTGTTTTTGGAAACCTGTTTGCAAACGCAACAACCATTTGTGATTGACAATACCAATCCAACAAAAGCCGACAGAGAAAAGTATATTGCAAAAGCAAAGGACGCGAAGTTTCGGGTAATTGGATACTATTTTCAGTCAAAAATAGATGAAGCAATTGCGCGAAATAATCTGCGAAGCGGAACAGAGAAAATTCCTGTAAAGGGTTTGCGCGGAACACACGCGAAATTAGAGTTGCCCGATTTTTGGGAAGGATTTGACGAGTTGTATTATGTGGAATTGGATAATGGAACTTTTAACGTAAAAAAATGGGACAATGAAATTTGATGATTTGGATTTGAAAATGCGGGTGTTTGAAACCGCACACGACCGTTTGCTGCTGCCTGAAATGTATGTAGTGGCGCGGCTTGACGGACGTAGTTTTACGAGGCTCACCAAAGAAAAACACAACTTTGAAACGCCCTTTGATGTGCGCTTTCGGGATATGATGATTGAAACCGTGAAACACTTGATGAACTGCGGGTTCAATTTCGTTTACGGCTTTACGGAAAGCGATGAAATATCGCTTTTGTTTCATCAAAACGAAAATGCGTTTTCACGAAAAACACGCAAATGGCTTTCGATACTTGCAGGCGAAGCAAGTGCGAAATTTTCATTGCTTTTGGGTGATATTGGCGTGTTTGATTGTCGTTTATCGGAACTGCCGAATCGGGACTTGGTGGTAGATTATTTTCGATGGCGCAATGAAGATGCACACCGCAATGCACTCAACGCACATTGTTATTGGCGATTGCGCAAAGAAGGTTTGTCGCAAACAAAAGCAACCAACAAATTAGAAAAAATGTCTGTTGCCGATAAGAATGAATTGCTGTTCAGCTACGGAATAAATTTTAATGATTTACCGAATTGGCAAAAACGCGGCATCGGCTTTTATTGGAAAGAAATCAGTAAGGAAGGATTTAACCCAAAAAGCGGGCAAAAGACAACTACGCAAAGGCGGGAAATTTTTGTGGATTTAGAATTGCCGAAAGGCGATGATTATAATGCGTTTATGAAACGTTTGGTGACGTAGTTTTTACCAAACGTGCGTCTGCCAACGGATTGGCAAGTGTGCAAAAATAAAAACCGCCAAATACTTGACTTGGGCATGATGCGGACATTATACTTGCCGCCATTCCCCCAAATTTAATAACCAAAAGAACTGTGATATGGACTCGTATCTTTATTCATTGGATAAGTGCCGCCTCTATTTAGAGGGGCTAAACATAGACCCCAATAGAAATGCGCTTTGGGACATACTGCATATAGCAAGATGGCACAAAGGAATTGATTGGGTTTTGTGGCTTGATTGGAACAAAACATTAGTAGAACAGATTGTTCAATACGAATCAATAGTTAAAATTCCCGCTCCGTTACTACAAGAGATATGGAAATCGGTATGGGAAATAAAAAATACGAATAGGTAAAATAAAGGAGATGACAGACAAAATCAAGCAGTGTATTGATGTTGCCAACGAGTATAGAATGCAAAAAAGCCGTGCGTTAATTGCGGAGGCAGAAAAAGAAGAGATTGGCTACGATTATATGGCGAAAGAATACCGAAGTATGATGTTGAGTTTACGGCAAAATCCGAATGTCATTAAAAAAGTAATTGGCTTTGTGGTTGTCTCTCTTTTCGCAATAGCGATAAGCCCTGTATTGTTATATTTTATTTTGACAAGACCTTACTACTTGAAAAAACGAACTAACAAAATTCTCGCAGGTATCAAGCTTGGATATGAAAATAGTGCAACTGATTTTCAATCGTTGTGGGACGAAAAGGGATTAACTCACGAGGGTAATCCATATATGAGCAAAGGAAAGTATGTATTTAAAGAAAGTGATAGAATTGAGTGTATTATGAAATGGTATAAAATATTCAAAGGCAATAATTTTGCGGAGGTTAGTTACCACAACTTATTACAACAACGGCAAGCATTTTATACAAATGCCCACCAAAAAGGAATTGTCGGTATTCAAATGGAAGAGTTGTCTTACGTGTTAATAGAAAAACTGAATTTTGTTTTTGATTTACCTCCGCGTCCACAGAAATAGACGAATACTAAGATGAATTTTTCGGCAACCCGAATTGTGATTTGAAAACAAGATTTCAGTCTAAAGGGGAGTGTCGTGTTCATTCAAAAAAAACAAACTATGACAATAAAAGAATTGCGCGAAAAATACAAACAAGACCATCCATAACCGCACAACATTAAAAACAAACAATGACTAAAATTCAAACAACAAAAGGTTCAATAGACATTCAAATTCCTGACACAGCAACGTTAAAGCGGTTACAAAATCTACTGACTTATGGAATAATGCCGTTCAAGCAGACATTTAACGGTGCTGACTTTGGAATTGTAATGCAATGTGGCGAGCAAGAAGTTTATTGCTTAAAGCAACAACCATTAGACGTGAGCAAGCTGAACATCTTTTCCAACTTCAACATTTTATGATAATGAATGCTTATTGCCAATACATTAAATTGGGATTTTCAGGTGCCTATCTTGCTTCACCATACCTAAGACAGCGAGACAATGGATTGTGGGAGGCAGGCGTTTCGCATTTTATTTTTCCGTCTGACAACGAAAAAGTATCTGAAAAATCTTTTGGAAAAGCGTATGACAACCAATTTGGAAATGGTGCGACAAATATGTTTTTGGCGTTTGCTGACAGTTTCCAACAATCCTTTGCAGAAGCCAAACTGACAATGCCTCAATATTTAGGAATTGACGTTCGCCCCCGTTCTCACTTAAAAAATTTGGCAATGTATTTTATGGTTTGGGGTTCAGACATTTTTTGTTTGCGGGCAAATTTACGAGAACAGGAAGATGCAGCGTGGGCAATTTTGGCTAACAAAGGCATAGGACAAGTATATCATTTGCCTTCACTTCCAATGACAATAAACGAATCGGACTTAGACATTGCAAAAGGATGAGAAAAATAATACAGAAACTATGAACGAAATTTTGATTGTGCCAGACATTCACGGCAGAAATTTTTGGGAAAAAGCGTTGGACTACGAAGGTGAAATTGTGTTTTTGGGCGACTACACCGACCCTTATGAGGAAGAAGGGTTTACGGATGCAGACGCTTATCGCGGTTTGCAAAAAATCGTGCAGTTCAAGCAAGCGAACCCTGAGCGTGTAACGCTGCTCATCGGCAATCACGAAATGCACTACTACAATGACGAGTATCAGGTCAATCGTTTTTCGCAGGAGTATTACGAACGCTATCACGCCATTCTAACAGGTAAAGAAACCGCAGGTTTGTTTCAAATTGCGAAGCAAGCAGAAATGTATTTATTCGTTCACGCTGGCGTTACGAAAGGTTGGTATGAATGCTATGAAGAAACGTTAGAAGTATTAGGAAAAAATATAGCAGCGCAACTCAACCGATTTTTTGCGGAAGCGCAAGAAGTGTTTAATGAAATTCCTTACGAGCGCGGAGGTTATGATAAACACGGAAGTCCTATCTGGGCAGATTTTTGGGAGCTAAAAGATGAAGAAATACGTTTTGATTCAACTGTAATTCAGATAGTGGGACACAGCAAAATCAAAACACCCGACCCGATAAAAGACCGCAATATTTGGTTTACAGATAATCAGAAATTGTATCTGTTGAAAAACGACAAATTAGAACATTATGTTTAAAGACCGAAACGGAAACTGCAAACTGAAAATCGCTTTTGATTTTGACGATACGCTCACCGATAATTTGTTTTATCAGTTAGCGCAACGATTAATTTTGAAAGGGCACGATGTGTGGATTATCACTTCGCGGAGCAGCTATAAAACATATCTTGAAATCTGTGCGAAAACAAACCTCCATCCGCGCCCCGAAAGCGAACGCAATGGCGATATTTTGGAAGCAGCCGAAAAACTGAAGATAAAAGATAAAATCATTTACACGCAGGGTGAAACAAAAAAAGACGCTTATTTCAATCATCAATTCGATTTGCTTTTTGACGATGCAGACGAATGGCACTGCACCCCGATTTGCGAAGCAGGTGGTGTGGCAGTGAGTATTTAGGAATACAAGGAAAATTTAAAGCCATGTCAAATTGGAATGATGAGCGGTTAAAATATCGCATAGTGGAATTAGCGACTGGTTGCTATTATGAAGACGGTTCGATTGATGAAACCGATATAGAAGAAGCAAAGCGTTTGATTGACCAAATGCACAATATAGACTATGTCGAGAAACCAACCAAAAGAATCTCATGTTATCACATGGATACGCTGTTGGCGGAGTTGGCACAGATGGATTATCTTTATGGAGGTAAAATAAACACAGAACTTATCCGCTACGTGATACAAAAAGGTGCTAACGTAAACCACGATATTCAAGATGGCTTTAATTGTTTATTCTATACGGTTGAAGTGCTTGATATAGATGCTACAAAAGTATTGCTGGAGGGTGACGCAGACCCAAATTGTATATCCGAATATAACAGCATACTTGATTGGGTAGGTTGGGGGCTTTACCACAGCCGTAACGAAGAAGAGAAAAATAAAGCATTAGAAATTATCGAACTCCTAAAAAGCTACGGAGCAAAAACGTATGATGAATTAGAACTGACGAAAACAGGGAAAGCACAAAAAGACTTTGGAGTTAAACCCCAACAAGTAAAAAACGAATTATGAAACTCAAAATACTGTCCACCGCCATTCTTTTTGCTATCGCTGTTTTTGGGTTTATGATTAAACTCCCAACAGTATTTCACTATCACGACAAAGAACTGCATGTGTTGTTTTTCTTTTTTGCTTCTATGTATTTACACATTGTTTTTGCAGAATGGAAGCCAATAAGAAGCCTCTACATTTTTGCCTTTCTTTTTGTTTTTGGAGTTTTAATAGAGGTTGCACAACACTTGTCTAACTATATGCTGCACAAAAGAATACACGGGAGGTTAGACCCTGAAGATATATTTTCGGATTTTATCGGATTGTTTTTGTTCGCTGTTTTATGGGGAATGGGATCCGTTGTTTATAACCTAAACAAACATTAAAAGCATTGAGCAAGTACACTTGACTTTACTATCCCAAAATATGTCCCACAAAAAACAAAACCCTTTGCAAATTATTGACTTGCAAAGGGTTACAAACTTTAGTTGTGGTTTGGGAGGGAATTGAACCCCCGACACATAGATTTTCAGTCTATTGCTCTACCAACTGAGCTACCAAACCCTTTTTGGTTTCTATTGCTCGGACTTTATCCCGCTGCAAGCGGGGAACTGAGCCACCAAACCATTACCGTTCCACTAAAAACGGAGTGCGAATATAAAACTGTTTACAAGTTCTGCAACTCAAAACTTTATTTCGCGCATAAAATCTACAGTTACCTGTATATCATCATATAAAATTCTATCGCTTGAGAGGTGTGTAACTTGCTTTCTGTAATCGTTTTTTACGTTTTCAATAAATGCAGAGCTGCTTAAAGGTTTCCTGAAATCAAGCGCCTGCATGGCAGTCATAAATTCAATAGCCAATACTTTTTCGATGTTGTAAACAATTTTATAACACTTCACGGCAGCATTTGCGCCCATGCTTACGTGGTCTTCCTGTCCATCGCTGGAAGTAATGGTATCAACGGATGCAGGCGTAGCCAATTGCTTGTTCATGCTTACGATTGCCGCAGCAGTATATTGCGGAATCATTAAACCTGAATTTAAGCCACTGTCTTTCACTAAGAACTTTGGAAGATTTCTTTTGCCGCATATCAGTTGAAAAGTTCTGCGCTCGCTGATGCTTGCCAGTTCGCTCATGGCAATGCTTAAATAATCTAAAGCAATTGCCAATGGCTCACCATGAAAATTTCCTCCTGAAATAATTTTATCCTCTTCATGAAACACCAACGGATTATCGGTTACGGCATTTATCTCCCTTTCAAAAACATCGCGCACCTGCGAGATTGCATACTTCACCGCACCATGCACCTGCGGCACACAACGGAAAGAATAAGGGTCTTGTAAATGTTGTTTAGGTTGCTTTGCAATTTCGCTTCCTTCCAAAAACTTCAACACCGTTTCAGCCGATTCAATCTGCCCTATATGATTTCTTACACGTTGAATAGCCGGGTCAAAAGGTGAAGTTGAAGCATCAAAAGCATCCACCGATGCAGCAGCAGTGAGGTCTGCAAGTTTCTCAACGCGCTCACTTTCCAAAATAGAAAAGCAACCCCATGCGCTCATAAACTGTGTACCGTTTAATAAAGCCAAGCCTTCTTTTGCTTTTAGTTTTATGGCTTTTAATCCTGCTTTTTTCAACGCTGCTTCCGAAGACATTTTTTCGCCTTTATACCGCACCGTGCCCAAGCCCAGCAGTGGTAAACTTAAATGCGCCAAAGGAGCCAAATCGCCCGATGCACCAAGTGAACCAACTTCCCAAACAACAGGCAGAATATCGTTGTTGTACAACAAAACAAGTTGTTGCAATGTTTCAATACTCACACCCGAATAGCCCAATGAAAGTCCTTTTATTTTCAGCAACATCATCAGGCGCACGACTTCTTCGCGCACTTCATCGCCCATGCCGCAGGCATGGCTCATTACTAAATTCTGTTGCAATGTTTCTAACTGCGAAGCATCAATTACCACATCATACAATGCGCCAAAACCTGTGTTGATTCCATAGTAACGCGCATCTTTTTCATTCAGCTTTTTCTCAAGAAAAGCGCGGTTTTTCTTAACTCTTTCAACTACATCGTTTGAAAGTTCAATAGTATGTGGTGTAGAAATAAACTGCGACAAATCCTCAATCGTGAGCGCAGCCTGAGAGATAATAAATACCTTGTTCATCAATAATTATTTTGTCGTTTCCGCTTTTACAAATTCTTCAAACGTGCGCAACAATTTTCCGAAAACATAAATCTGCGCAACACCAAAATCTTTATCCTCATTTAAAGCAATGTATAATTTATCAATATCAGTTTTTACATCGTTACCCTGCTCGTCAACCTGCGTTTTACTTCTTCTGTTTACAGGCATATAAAACAACTTTACAGATTTGCTTTCTCCGTTTTGTGTTGTTACAGAAATAACAGCCAATGGCGTTTGGCGCATGATCAAATCCTTCTCCTCATTTTCATTTTCAAACGATTCGATTTGAACGCCCTGAAACATCGAAAGATAAGCATAAAGATAACCCTGCTGAACCTGTTCCGTTTGCCTTTTTGAATTGAACAACACAAACGAATCGCGCCCCACAAGTTCAATAGAAAATGATTGCTCATCGCGTTCGGGATATTTCACTTCCAACTTTTTTATCGCTTCGGGGTTCACATTAAACACCATACGACTTCGCCAAACATCTTCCTCTACTTCATAAGTTGGTGTCAAATATCCTTCAAAGCCCGCAATGCGAACGATGTGCGGGCGCGAAGCGGGTTTGCCATCCACTTCCATCAACATATAAGTTGCCCTGCCGTCAAGCGTTGGACCGCCCACGTAATACACTTTTTCGGGCTTGCTTTTTCCTTCGTAATAAATCTGCATCTGAATATTTGATGCAAGCATTTCGCGCAGCACATTTTCATGCGCGGCTTTACTAACGGGAGTCTGCGATTCAACTCTTGTAACAACATCTAACAAACGCGCAATTATATCTTCACGCGCCTCGTACTTTTCGTTCACAAACCACAGCCCGTTTTTCTTTTCGAGCACAATGTCTCTTTTCTTATCATCATGCAAAACAATTTTGCCGATGCGCGCTTTGTCTTTCACCTTAAACGCGCCTTCCGCTTCGTCCAGAGTTGTTTGGTTGGGAACGAGCAAATACCAACCCATCAGCACGCCTAAAATAACAAGCAACAAAATATACGGGAGGTACTTTTTCACTATTTAAAATGTATTTTTAAAACAATAATCATTTGCAATTGCAATGTTACCCGAACTCTTTGAAAAAACTAATACGCAAGCGATGATTATACAAGTAATGATTACGCAGATGACAACATCTTATATCTCTCATCTCATATCTTATATCTAATTTTGCATCGCTTGAAAAACTACAAAC
>CAZSEG010000014.1:412-3877 GCA_964605875.1 uncultured Chitinophagaceae bacterium | reverse complement strand
ACAAACACATCTTTTTTGATTAGACCACACGCTGTGGGATTTTGACACCAACTCAAAACTTGCATTGAATGAAATGTTTGAGTTGAATAAGTTGAAAGAAAAAGGTATTTACGACTTCAATCAATTCTATCAAACTTATCGCCCGATAAACGACCAGTTCTGGTATTTGTATCACAACGGAAAAGTTTCAAAAGAGGAGTTGCGACTTGGCAGATTTCGTGAAACGCTTACGCGGTTTTCGATAGAAGATGAAAATTTGATTAAAACGCTTGCCGAACAATATCTGAAAATCAGTCCGCTGAAAACTGCTTTATTTCCAAACGCAATTGAGGTGTTGAACTATTTACAACAACGATATGAATTGCACATCATCACGAATGGTTTTGTTGAAGTGCAAAGAGTGAAAATTGAAAATTCGGGCTTGAAAAATTATTTTAAAAACATCTTAATTTCGGAAGAAATAGGGTTTCAAAAACCGCAGCCCGAAATTTTTCATCATGCTTTTAAATTGGCTGAAACATTACCCGAAAACTCGCTGATGATTGGCGATAGTCTGCAAACGGATATTGAAGGCGCGCAAAATGCAGGCATAGATTCCATATATTTTAATCCGCGCAACAAATGGCACAAATACAATCCTACTTATGAAATACGGGAGTTGATTGAGTTGAAAGAACTGCTTTGATTTACGGATTGACTATTGCAAAATCTTAAATCAAAAAATCGTACATCTTAAATTCACTGCATATTCGCGCCATGATTACAGATGAAGCTATTGATGAAGAAACCGAGCAAGGCGAAGAACTCGTTCAGGAAATTCATATCAAGATTGACCCGGGTCAGCAAACCGACCGCATTGATAAATTTATTTCATCGCGCCTTACAAACAAAATAAGCCGCACAAAAATTCAGTATGCGGCAGAAACACAAAGCCTGCTGGTAAACGGCAAACCCGTTAAAAATAATTACAAGATAAAGCCGGGTGATGCCATTCATCTGATACTGCCCCGCACCAGCGAAGAATATGATTTATCGGCAGAAAATATTCCGTTGGAAGTAGTGTTTGAAGACGAACACGTGTTGGTGATAAACAAGCAGGCGGGCTTGGTGGTGCATCCGGGCTTGGGCAATCCGCGTGGCACGCTCATCAATGCTTTGATGTGGCATTATCAAAATTTACCTTCGGCAAAAGAAGCGTATCGTCCGGGCATTGTACATCGCTTGGATAAAGACACAACGGGCTTGATGATTGTGGCAAAAACCGACCAAGCATTGGCGCATTTGGCAAAGCAATTTTTCGACAGAACCATACAAAGAAAATACATCGCTTTAGCATGGGGCAACCCGACTGAAGACGAAGGAGTGATTGATGTAAACATCGGCAGGCACGAAAGATTGCGTATGCAAATGCAGGTTTTCCCCGAAGGCGATAAAGGCAAGAACGCAGTTACGCGCTACAGGGTTTTAGAAAGGCTGAACTATGTAACGTTGGTGGAATGTAAATTAGAAACAGGGCGCACACATCAGATTCGCGTACACATGAAAGCCATCGGGCACACGCTTTTTGGCGATGTGCGTTATGGCGGCAACCGAATTTTGAAAGGCACGATACACGCCAAATACAAACAGTTTATTGATAATTGTTTGGAGCTGTTGCCGCGTCAGGCGTTACACGCTGCTGTGTTGGGTTTCAAGCATCCCGTAACAGGAAAAGAATATTTTTTTGAAAGCGAATTACCCGATGATTTTAAAGCCGTGATGGATAAATGGCACAGGTATTGGAGTAATCCGAATGCAGAGGCGGAGTAACTGCTTGTAATATTTTACCAACTATTACCCGAAGAACTTCCTTTTATTCGCCCGCAGTTTTTTTTGTCATGCTGAACGCAGTGAAGCATCTATACTTTATCATGATAGATGCTTCGTTCCTCAGCATGACAGCACACCAAAATAATACATCATGTTTCTGCTTCGCTGTTACCCGCGCATTACCGATTGGTTGTTTGAAGTTTCAAGCATTGACCTTCGTTTTCTTCCGATTTACAGCTATGGTTTTTTTGTGGCTACGGGTTTTATTGTGGCAGCGATAATTGCTGCTTGGGAAATGAGGCGCAGGGAAGCACTCGGGCTTTTTAATTACACCACAAAAACAATTACAATTGGCGAAGCTCCAAAGCCTTTGGATGTGCTGCCCAATGCGCTTTTAGGTTTTGTAATCGGCTTAAAATTGGTCGGTATTATTTTCAATAAAGAGGCTTTCAGTTTTAATCCGCAGGGATATATTTTTTCGATGGAAGGAAATTGGATTGGAGGAATAATTGGCGCGGCAGTTTTAGGCGGATATTATTTTTACAGCAGGAAAAAAGAGCAGTTGCCCGAGCCGCAAACCGAAATCATAAAAATTTATCCGAGTCAGCAGATTGGCGATTTGGTGGTGATTGCGGCAGTGCTTGGTATTTCGGGCGCAAACATTTTCAACTTCCTCGAAAATCCCGAAGACTTGCAGGCGTTCATGCAAGACCCAATCGGCTCTATGTTCAGCGGGCTGTCGGTTTTGGGCGGATTGATTTTTGCGGGCATTGGTTTTGGCTTGTATGCTTACTTCAAAAAAATTCATATTCTTCATTTGTTCGACAGTGTTGCACCGGCTTATATTCTTGCCAACGGTATCGGGCGAATCGGCTGCCACGTAAGCGGTGATGGCGATTGGGGCATTGTAAATACCACAGCAAAACCCGATTGGATTCCGCAATTTTTGTGGAGCAATGATTATGCGCATAACATCATTGGCGCAGGTGTGCCGATTGAAGGTTGCTTCGGCAATTTTTGTACGCACTTAGACCCGCCCGTTTTACCCACTCCGCTTTATGAATTTGCAGAGTGCGCGTTGATTTGTGTGTTGCTGCTTTCGGTGCGCAAAATCTATACTTATATGCCGGGAATGATTTTCCTTTTCTTCCTTGTTTTGAATGGCATTCAAAGATATACGATAGAGCAGGTGCGCGATATTTCCGACAGAAACCTGATTGATGTATTCGGCTTTCAGTTAAAGCAGGCAGAACTTATTTCTATCATCATGTCTGTTGTTGGAACGGTTGGCGCAATTGTGCTTTGGCAGTATTACAAAAAAAATCCGCACAGGGTTGATTTGCAGAAAAATACACCCACCACTGCCTGAACTACAGTATTTCTTCAAGAAGAATTTTGTTTCAGAGGGAGGGCAATCAAAAAACCGGATTCCCGAAGAAGTCTATTCCTAAAACCGCTTCTTAATATCTTCCAGTTCCCCTTTTGGAATAGCAGCTATCAAGCGTTGCGTGTATTCGTTTTTCGGATTGTTGTAAATTTCATCGCTTGCGCCCATCTCTTCGATTTTACCTTTGTTCATCACCACCATGCGGTCGCTCATAAACTTCACCACGCTTAAATCGTGTGAAATGAAGATATAGGTAAACTTAAATTCCT
>CAZSEG010000014.1:0-402 GCA_964605875.1 uncultured Chitinophagaceae bacterium | reverse complement strand
CCTGTGCCTGTACCGATACATCCAACGCGCTCACCGATTCATCACAAATGATAAACTTAGGATTCAAAGCCAAAGCGCGGGCGATGCAGATACGCTGTCTTTGTCCACCGCTGAACTCGTGCGGATAGCGATTGAAAAATTCAGGTTTCATATTCACCTTGCTCAACAAGTCAATTACTTTTTCCTTACGTTCTTTTTGATTGCTGTAAATGCCATGCACGGTCATTGGTTCCATAATCGCATCACCAATTGTTATGCGCGGATTCAGCGATGAATAAGGGTCTTGAAAGATGATTTGCATGTGTTCGCGCACGTCCATCATTTCCTTGTTACTTAGCGCAAGCAGGTTCTTTCCTTCAAAAATAATTTCGCCTGCTCACGAAGGCGAAATTATTTTTGAAG
>CAZSEG010000013.1:16952-32939 GCA_964605875.1 uncultured Chitinophagaceae bacterium | reverse complement strand
GCTACATCTTCAGGATTTATTCCCATTCGATAGTCAACAAAAGGTTTGTGTAAATCGTTTATTTCAACGGCTTGCATCAAGCCCGCTTTCACGGCTTTTTCTATTTCAGATTTTAATTCTTCAATTGAGCCAATACACTTTTCTTCGCCTGCATCATTGCGCCAAATTGGAAGCGGTGTTCCCCAATAGCGTGAGCGCGACAAATTCCAATCCACTAAATTTTCTAACCATTGCCCGAAGCGACCTTCGCCTGTGTGTGCAGGCTTCCAGTTGATGGTTTTGTTGAGTTCAATCAGCTTGTCTTTGATGGCAGTTGTTTTGATAAACCAACTATCCAAAGGATAATAAATAATCGGCTTATCGGTGCGCCAACAGTGCGGATAGTTGTGCTCGTATTTTTCGGTTTTGAAGAGTTTGTTTTCCAGTTTCAGTTTCAGCACAATCAAATCATCGGCTGTCATGTAGCTCTTCAGGTTATCAATAATTTTATTGACATGAAGGATTTCATGTTGCAGTTTGAACTCCTGCTCTTTCTCTGCATCGGTGAGGTATGCCTCTTTTACATATCTTCCCTGAAGAGGAAATACCTCATCGTTTACTTCGTCTACAAACTTACCGCTTTTATCTACCAAGGTAAGTGAACCAATACCGTTTTGCTTGGCTACTTTAAAGTCATCTGCACCAAAACTTGGCGCAATGTGTACAATACCCGTACCATCTGTTGTGGTTACAAAATCACCCAACACCACGCGGAAAGCATCACCATCTTTTGGTTGTGTGTAAGGCAACAGTTGTTCGTAGCGGATGCCTTCGAGTTCTGAACCTTTGAATGAATTTAAAATGACAAACGGAATTTTCTTATCGCCTTTTTTGTAGTCTTCAAAATTCAATGCCTCATTTTCAGCAGAGAAATATTTTCCAACCAAATCTTTTGCTAAAATCACATGCGCCAATTCATGCGTGAATTGATTGTAGGTTTTCACTAACACATATTCAATATCTTTTCCAACTGCCAAAGCAGTGTTACTCGGCAATGTCCAAGGTGTGGTTGTCCATGCCAAGAAATAAACTGCATCAATGTCTTGGCTCTTGATTCTTGCATCTTGGCTCCTGAACTGCGCAATAGCCGAAACATCCTTCACATTCCTGTAACACCCGGGCTGATTCAATTCATGCGAACTCAAACCCGTTCCCGCAGCAGGCGAATACGGCTGAATGGTATAGCCTTCATACAACAAACCTTTGTCGTACAATTTTTTCAGCAATGCCCACAGGCTTTCGATATAGTTGTTTTCGTAAGTGATGTATGGATTATTAAGGTCAACCCAATAGCCCATTTTTTCGGTGAGGTCGTTCCACACATCGGTGTAGCGCATCACATCTTCGCGGCACAGTTTGTTGTATTCCGCAACGGTGATTTTTGTGCCGATGTCGGCTTTCGTAATGCCTAAAGTTTTTTCAACGTTCAGCTCTACAGGTAAGCCGTGTGTGTCCCATCCCGCTTTGCGTTCAACACGATAACCTTGCAAGGTTTTGAAGCGGCAAAACAAATCCTTAATCGTGCGGCTCATCACGTGGTGAATCCCTGGTTTGCCATTTGCCGAAGGAGGACCTTCATAAAACACAAAACGGTTTTCTTCGGGGCGTTCGCTGATGCTGCGCTCGAATACTTTATTTTCTTTCCACCATTGCAAAATTTCTTTTTCGATGGCAGGCATATTCAGTTGCTCAAATTCGGGATAAACGGCTGATTCGGAATTTTTTCTTTTCATAATATAATTTGGAATGCTGATTTATAGGTTGGTCGCCTTGTCATGCTGAGTGCAGCGAAGCATCTAAAGAATCGCCATGAAAGATGCTTCCTTCGTCAGCATGACAGCTACAATCAAAAAACAGCAGGCGAAAATAAGCATTGAAGCGGCTTTGTTGCTAAGAAATTATTGCGCGGTGCAAATTGAGATTATGATTATTGTAACATCGCAAATAAATTTTCGTTTACGCTTTTGAATTTATGGATAGAGTATTTCCTTTGTGCCTAAATTACAGAATCAACAAAACACATTTATCATGCCACGTAAAAAACAACAAGACGAAGAAGAATTAGATTTGAACCTTGATGAAGATACCGAAGAGGAGGTCGAGGTTACTGACGAACTCGAAACAGAAGATGGAGAAGCGGAAGCGGAGCCATCTGTTGACGAGTTGAAAACTATGGAAGGAATGGAGGAGTTTGACGACATGATTGAGCAACGCAGCAGCAGTCGCGGTGGTCGCAAAAAGAAATTTGATGACGATGACGACTTTGATGAGTTCAGCAGTGGCGGTGGCGGTTTTGATGACTTGTCGGATGACTTTGATGACGATTACTAAGTCATGCAAAGACCCATCAGAATTTTAGTTGCAAAAGTAGGTTTAGACGGACACGATCGCGGAGCGAAAGTGATTGCCACATCTTTAAAAGATGCAGGCATGGAAGTAATCTATACAGGATTGCGCCAAACACCCGAAATGGTTGTGAATACTGCCTTGCAGGAAGATGTGGATGCTATTGGCATCAGCATTTTGTCGGGCGCGCACAACACGGTTTTTCCGAAAGTTTTAAAATTGATGAAAGAAAAAGGTTTAGATGATGTGCTGCTTACAGGCGGTGGCATCATTCCCGATTCGGATGCAAAAGCGTTGAGCGCAATGGGTTGCGGAAACCTGTTCGCTCCCGGCACACCAACATCAGAAATTGCTGATTACATAAGAGCTTGGGTGAAAGAACACAGGAATTGGTAGCGTTTACTGTTTTTTTCATTCGGTTTCTTTCTTCGGAAATCTATTGACAAAAATGGACAAATTGTAAGTGTTACTTACAATTTGTCCAAAAATAAAGTTGTTGTTTAAGAATGATTTTGAAGAAACGGTTGCTGTTGTTGCTTAACTTCTATACTGCTCAATCACCTGCAACATGGCATCATCGCTTAGAATATTATCATCCAATTCAAAAATCAATATGTGCGCATCAAAATCAAGCATCAACGCTTTTTCGAGTGTAAGAATTGCCTCGTGCTTGTTACCTGCCTGATAATAAAACACAACTTTTACATACAGCAAATCTGCTTCGCCTTCAAACTTACTTTCGGCATCATTCATCAGTTGAATTGCCTCGCGTTGCCTGTTGATTTCAAAATATGCTGCGGCAAGGTTTACCCAATTGCCTTTTTGTTTCGGGTCAACTTCCAGAATCTGTTCAAACAACTCCACTGCTTTATGAATTTCTTCAACATTCACATAAGCATCAGCCAAAGCCAATAAATAATCGGTGTTGTCTTTATTCAGTTTTGAGGCGCGCTCGTAAGAGATAATTGCCTGCGCCCAATTGTCGTCCTTGCGGTAAGTGTCGCCTAAGGCAAAAAAGGCTTCGTCATAATGCGGGTCGGCAGCAATGGCTTTGCGAATGTAGTTGCGCGCCTTCGGCATGTCGCCCAACTTCTCGTAACACTCCCCTGTTTTCAGGTACAACTCCTTGTGCGGCTTGCACATTTTTATCGCCTCGTGATAAAAATTCAAAGCCAAATCATATTCTTCTTTCATGTACTTCACATCGCCAATGCAGATGTATCCCGCTTCAAAATCTTCGCGCACGGCAACCACATATTCAAAAGCATCCTGCGCTTCATCCCACATTTGCCTGCCTGCATAAGCATGACCAAGATTGAACCACGCCAAATAATTGTACGGTGTGCGGTCGATCAACTCTTTGTGAAACTCAATGCTTTCATCATAATTTTCGGTGATTTCTGTGGCAAACCAAAGGCGGTTCAAAGCCTCTTCATTTTCGGGTTCAAAATCCAATGCGCTGTGTAAAGATTCTATCACTTCCGAATACATTTCGCGGTCTTCAAACACATCCGCTTTTTCTAAATGCAGTTCGCATTTGTCTTCATCATTTCCTGCTAAAGAAAAGCCGCGTTCAATTTCTGCAAGCGCTGCATCGTGTTCTCCTTTAAACAACAAAATATCTGCGCGGGTCATTGCTATGGCTACATCCAGCGGACTGAACTGCTCGGCTTGGTCAAGCACCGCTAATGCTTCATCCAAGTAATTTTGCTCGGCAAGTAACTCCGCTTTTTTCAGCAAAAATTCTCCGCTGAACGGAAACTGCTCTAACGCTTTATCTATTACCTGATTTGCTTTCTTAAACTCGCGGTTATCCTGATAGAAGTAAATTATTTTCTCATAACTTTCTTCATCAAAATAGGGAAGGGAATTTTGCTGCGTTGCCTCTTCATACTGTTTTATCAGTTCCATCATTTCGCCAAAGGATGGGTCAAAGAACTCGTGCTCGTACATGGTTACAAATTTACGGTTTGAAATGTGAACAATACGTTAAAAAAGAACGCTGCTGATTTGTAAGCCGAATGTAAGTTTTTTCGCTCAACTTTTATACATAGAAATTATGAACAATCGGGGTTGCATATCTTACAAAGCCCCTGCTTGCACAATATAATACATTAGTTGCCCGCAAATTGGTTACACAATAAAAGTTTCAAGAATGAAAAAAGTTTTACCAAAGGTTGTTTGCGCAATACTCACCTTGTTTCTGGCAAACACATTTAATGTTAATGCTCAACTTGCTTCACCCGAAAATCTCAGCTACGGCAAAAATAAAAGCACGGGCAAAAAACTGATTAAGCAAGGCGCAACCTTCACAGCGGTGAGCTATTTAGAAGCCGCGAACGAAAAAAAGCCTGAAAAGAAAAAACTTGTAATGTTATTGGCGGAAGCTGAAAAAAATGTACGCAATTACGCAGCAGCCGAAAAGTTTTATGCCGAATTGGAAGCCAAAGACAAGAAAAGCAAAAAGCCCGAATACACTTTTTATAAAGGCATTGCTTTACAACAACAACAAAAGTATGCTGCGGCAATTGATGCTTTTAATACTTTCAAAAATGCAACTAAGGGAAATGATAAATATGCCGATCAATACAAATTGGCGGGCAAGGCAATTGAAGGCGCAAAGTTAGGTTTGGCGCAAAGTGATTCTACTATTGAAAAACCTTACAAGGCAACACATTTAAATGAAATAAATACCGTTGCTACCGAGCGCGCGCCTGCTTTGAGCAACGGCAACTTTATTTTGTTCAGCAGGATGGATGAGAATGAGGTTGTGAAAGAAGGTAAGTCGTATAAATACGCTTCGGTAAAACAATTGCATCAGGCGGTTAAAATCGGCAGAGAGTGGAAATATGGAGGCTTGGAAAATTCGTTACCAAAAGATGCGGGCGTACATTTTGCTACACCTTCTTTTACCGAAGACGGCTACACGCTTTTTTATTCGTTGTGCAAAGAAGAAACTCCGCTTAAACTTCGCTGCGATATATATAGAAGCACTTTTGCAAATGGTGCATGGCAGAAAGGCGAAAAGCTGAACAGCAGCATCAATTTGCCAACCGCCACCAACCTGTGGGCTTGTGCGGGCAAAGCGCCAGGAGGCGAAGAAGCGCTCTATTTCAGCAGCGACAGAAACCCAGGCAAAGGCTTCGATATTTTTTATGCCGTAAGAAATGGCGATGGCACATTTCAGCGGGCTAAAACTTTAGGCGCGGCTATCAACACCAAAGATGATGACATTGCGCCTTTCTACGATTATGAAACCAACACACTTTATTTCAGCAGCAACGGCAGGGGCGGCTTGGGCGGCTTTGATGTGTTTGGCGCAAAGCGATTGGTAATTGGCGATTTTTTGGAACCTGAAAACGTTGGAATGCCCATCAACAGTGGCGCAGATGATTACGGCTTTGTTTACAATCCGCGCAAGAACACAGGCTTTGTTACCAGCAATCGCAATTCTGTTTCGGCTGATAATTGCAACACCTGCAATGATGATATTTGGCTGATTGAGTCAACCATTTTGTATCCTGCGGTGAGGGGTGAAATCACCTACGGACGCGCGGGTTTGAAGCAATCAGCTACCAATGCCACCATTGCTTTGTATGAAGCAAATTCTACCGACCAATTGGGCTTTACACAGGCTGCCGATGGCAAGTATTTTTTCGACCTTGAAAAAGAAAAGCAATACCGCTTAGTGGCTAAGCGCGAAGGCTCAAATGATGTGGAGCAAAAATTCAGCACCATGAATATTTCGGAGAGCGACACTTTTACTTTCAACCTTAATTTTGAAGAAGTGATGCCCGAAAATTTTATTGGCGTAAAGCTCGCTACGGTGTTTTGGGATTACGATAAATTTCAGCTTACAAAAGATGCGCCCGACAGCCTTGTAAAGGTGGTGCAGTTTATGACAGCGCATCCCAATCACATTGTGGAAGTCGGCTCGCATACCGACAGCAAGGGCAGCGATGATTACAACCTGAAATTATCGGAGCGCAGGGGCGCAGCAGTTGTGAAATATTTGCTGAGCAAAAAACTTGCAGGCAACCGCATTATCAATAAACCTTATGGCGAAAGCCAGCCAGCCGCGCCCAACACAAACCCTGACGGCAGCGATTTTGAACTTGGAAGGATGATGAATAGGCGCACAGAATTTAAGGTGTTGGAGGAGGTGAAGTGAGGATTTTAAATGGTGGTGATTTCGGGATACTCAAAAGTGTTTTACAACAAATATCATTTAGCATATATGAATAAAAAATCTTTCCAAGTTAATCCTCAAAACTCCAATCACTTGCCTTGCCATCCGAAAACTTTTTGCGCGAGTCCGCTTTTTCAATTTCGCGCTGAATAATCGCATCGGCAATCACAGAGGCGAACTCGCTTGCGGGATACTTTTGCAGTTCTTCTTTCAGCTTCTTTTCGCTTACATCAATGCGGTAAAGCCGCCACATCAATTGCTCCATGTTGCTTTCGGCAAGTTCTTCAATTCTTCGTATCAGCAAGGCGCGGAAGGCATTGAATTTTCCTTCACGGCTGTCTGTAACGGGCAGCAAATCGGGATTGATTTCAAATGCGTCAATAATTTTTTCGATGTCCATTTTTAAGCGATGTTGCTGTAGTCAAACGTACAATTAAAACTTTATACACTTTTGTTTCTATACTTTGTGGCGTGATAGAAAAAAAGAGAATGATTTTTTTGTTGGATGTTTTGCAAAAAGACAAGCCGCTTTTTATGGTGTTCGTTTTATTTATCGCAGGGCAAATTTTCTTTACTTACAAAGGCGTTGAAACCTTTCCCTTTCTGCATTACGGTATGTATTCTGCTGCGGTTGCAAAACCCGATACTTTAGAAGTTACACAACTAAAAGTGGATAGCAGAACCGTTGCGGTTACATCGCTGCCCGATGCGCAGAAATCTTTTGTTGAAAGTTCATTTAATCTGTATAAATCAATGCTGCAAAACAACCATTATGACAGCACGGAAAAAGTAGTGCGTAAGCGGTTTAAAGCAAGACTATCCGATGAAAATTATGCGGTTGTGCTTTCGGCAATAACGAACGACAGCGTTGCCGGTTCAAAGTATCCAAAATGGTTGTTTCGATACCTTGCAGATATGCGTTTAGTGCAAAATGCCAACATGGAAGCAAGGGTTGTGAAAGTGCGGTACAGCAATGATTTCAGCTTAAATACCATCAGCAGCACACAAGTATTTTATTATGCGGCAGAGTGAAATAATTTATCTCAAAAAATCAAAGTTTGTATTCGGTTTTGCACTGGCGGTGTTGGCGTATCATTTTTTCACCAACACATTTCTGTCGCAAATTGCCTCGCCTCCACCGCCATTGGTTTTTCCTTCAATTGACAACACATACTGGCTGTTGCTGCTCTCCGGCATTCCGCAATTGATTATCGGTAATCCTTTTCTGCTCTCAGTTTTCGACATCAGTTTAATCAGTTTGCCTTTGTTGATTTTTGTGTATCCCTCCAGGCGATTGCTCTATATTTTTTTCAGCGTTTTCATCACTTTGTATTTTTTGATTTTCAATCTTTATGCTGGACATCATTTCCACAGTTTGGTTGGTTTGATTTTTATTTCCATTCCATTTTGGACTAAAAATCCCGCGCGGTTTGATATGCTTTGGAAAGCAGTTCGTTTCTACACGCTTTTCATTTTTGCATCGGCTGCTGTCTGGAAAATTTCGCGCGGAACGGCTTTTGATTTTAACCATTTGCACAATATTCTTCAACATCAGCACGCACAATTATTGTTTGATAATTCAGAAAGCTGGCGGGCAATTTTTGTTCGCTGGTTACTGATGCACCCTTCGGTTTGCTTCATGCTGATGCTTTCGGCAGTAGCAACGCAAGCAAGTTTTGCAACGGGATTTTTCACAAAAAAATGCGACAGTGTTTTGTTGTTGCTACTGCTGTCATTCATGGTGTTTAATTATCTTGTAATGAATATAGTTTCATCCGAACTGTTAGTTTTGGGCTTAACCTTGCTGCCCGAAAATTTTTGGAAAAAAGAATAATATGATGTCATCAACATTACCATTCACAATACTTTGCTTAGGCGATTCTTACACTATCGGAGAAGCCGTGCAACCCGCAGAAAGATTCAGCTTTCAGGCGGTTGAGCTATTGAAAAAGCAAGATGTTTTTTTTGCAGAACCTGAAATTATTGCGCAAACAGGTTGGACAACCGATGAACTGGCAAATGCAATTTCCGCAAAAAATATTCAGCGCACTTTTGATTTCGTAACGCTTTTAATTGGCGTGAACAATCAATACCGCCAGCGCGATATTGAAAACTACAAAAAAGAATTTTCCGCGCTGCTTCAAACAGCAATAAAATATGCGGATAACAGGAAAAAAAGGGCAATTGTAATTTCAATTCCCGATTGGGGCGTTACGCCTTTTGTAGCGCAGGATGCGCACAAGCGAAGCAGCGAAATAATCGCTAAAGAAATTGATGAATTTAATGCCGCGCAGGAAAGTATTTGCAAAGAGGAAAACATTCATTTCATCAACATCACAACGGCTTCAAGAAATGCAAAAGAAGACCGGAATTTAATTGCCGAAGACGGCTTGCATCCTTCTGCAAAAATGTATGCGGAATGGGCAGAAAAAGTTGCCGGAAGAATTGCGGAAGTTCTTCATCAACAGAAATAAACATCAACATTTAAAAACCTCTGCTTAGGTTTGTCGCAATGATTTTCATCACAGGAACCAACGGCTTGCTCGGCTCTTATCTCGCAAAAAAATTATTGCAACAAGGAAAAAAAGTGCGTGGCTTAAAACGTATCAATTCAGACCTTTCTTTGTTGGGAGAATATGCACAACAAATTGATTGGGTTACGGGAGATATTCTTAATGTAACATCTTTAGAGCAGGCTATAGATGGAGTGGAGCAAGTGTATCATTGCGCGGCTGTGATTTCTTTTGCATCGCATGAAGCGGATGCCATGATGAAAACAAATATTGAAGGCACGGCAAACGTGATGAATGTTGCATTGAATGTTGGCGTAAAAAAGGTTGTTCACGTAAGCTCCGTTGCGGCTTTCGGCATTCACAAGCCCGAAAAAATTATTGACGAAAAAACCACTTATGCCGAGCGAAAAGATATGCCTAATTATTACCGCAGCAAGCAGCTTGCCGAGCGCGAAGCGTGGCGTGCCCACGCAGAAGGTTTGAATGTTGTTGTTGCAAATCCGGGTACAATTCTTGGCGCGGGAAAATGGGATATGGAACCCAACAGTTTGTTTCGCGATGTGTATGCGGGCTTGCCTTTTTACACCAACGGAATGAACAGCATTGTGGATGTGCGCGATGTGGTGGATTGTTTGATTTTGCTGATGGAAAAAGGAATGAATGGAGAGCAATACATTATTCATGCCGAAAATGTTTCTTTCAAAGATTTATTACAAAAAATAGCGGAGGTTTTGGGCAAGAAAAAGCCTTCGTTCGCAGTGTCGGATTCATTGGCAAAAGTTGCTGTTGTGTTTGAATGGCTGAAAGCGAAAATTACGGGCAAACGTCAATTGCTCACACCCGAAATGGCGCGTTTGGCAAACAAACAATTTCGTTATACCAATCAAAAAATCGTGCGTGATTTCGGCATTAAATTTCGTTCGGCAGATGAAACAATAGAAGATACGGTGAAAGTATTTTTACAATCAAAAAAAGAAGGCAAACATTTTGGAATTTTTCAATAGTCAGCTATGCGTAAACAATATTTTATTTTGATGATTTTTGCTTTTGTTTTCAGTTCCTGCAATCAGGTTTTGAACAAAGATTCAAGCGCGAAAAAACTTACTTGGAAAGAAGAAAACATTACAGTGAACGAAAAGGGTTGCGCGGCTGTTGATTGCGCCTTTGCAGATTTTCGTTTTGTGATTTTCAGCGGCACGGGTGCTGATTCTTTGAACAGGCAAATTGCCGAATTTATGGGTTCGTCATTTATTGGCGATTCGTTGATTGTGGCTACACCAAAAGCGTTTGCCGAAAATTTCATGGCAGCTTTTGAAAGCCATAAACAACAATTTCCCAACGACTCAATAAAATGGAAGCTCGACCGGCAAATGCGTATTGATACATTGTTTGATAATGTAGTTTCGCTGCGGTATGACGAAAGCAGCGTTACCGGAGGCACTCCCGTTTCTTTTACCTTTTACAGTCATTTTCAAATTGCGCCATACAAAACTTTTTGGCTTTCCGATTTTCTAAGCAATCCCGATGATACACTTTTGGTTACGGCTATTGCCGAAGCAATTTTTCGCGACAAAGAAGAACTTGCCGTTGATGAAGATTTAACCGAAGCCGATTACTTTTTTCCGAAAGGTATTTTCAGACTGAATGAAAATTTTCACTTTACCGAAAGCGGTTTGGAGTATCATTTTAATATCACCGAAATACAACCTGCCGTGATGGGAGAATACAAATTATTGATTCCATACAATAAAATCGGGCGGTTTCTGAAACCCTCTGTTTTTAAAAAGGCTGTAAAATCATAGTGGTCTTCAACACACAAATTTTATGCCGTGAAATTCGCGCTCTCGCTCGTACCTAATAAAAACTACGCCACCCAATTCTCTCTGTCCAAACTCCTGAACTGAATCGCTTCTGCCAGATGTTCTGTTTTTATGGTTTCACTTCCCGCCAAGTCGGCAATGGTGCGCGACACTTTGATGATGCGGTCATACGCACGCGCGCTTAACTGTAACTTCTGCATCGCCCTGTTTAAGAGATTCTTGCAGGCTTCATCTATGATGCAGATTTCCTGTACCATCTGCGCTTCCATTTGCGCATTGGCATAGATGCCTTTCTTGTCTATAAATCTTTTTGTTTGTATTTCTCTTGCTTTGATAACACGCTCTCTTATAGCCGCGCTTGACTCGCTTTTGCGGGAACTTGAAAGTTCGTTGATGTCCACAGGCGTAACTTCCACGTGCAAATCAATTCTGTCTAACAATGGTCCCGAAATTTTGTTCAGGTACTTCTGCACAACACCCGGTGCGCACTGACATTCCCTGCCGGGATGATTAAAAAAGCCACAGGGACACGGATTTAAAGCAGCCACCAACACAAACGAACTCATAAAAGTTATGGAGGATTTGGAGCGGGAAATGGTAACTTTTCTTTCTTCCATCGGCTGACGCATTACTTCCAAAACAGTGCGCTTAAACTCAGGCAATTCATCCAAAAACAAAACACCGTTATGCGCCAAAGAAATTTCTCCGGGCTGCGGATTGCCGCCTCCGCCTACAAGTGCAACATCGCTTACCGTATGATGCGGAGAACGAAACGGTCGCTGATAAATAAGCGAAGCATCCTTGGCAAGTTTTCCCGCAATGGAATAAATCTTCGTGGTTTCCAACGCTTCGTTGAGGCTAAGAGGAGGAAGTATGGTGGGAAACCGTTTTGCAAGCATAGTTTTTCCCGCTCCGGGAGGTCCAATCAGGATTACATTATGTCCGCCTGCTGCTGCAATTTCCAAAGACCGTTTGATGTTTTCCTGTCCTTTCACATCGGCAAAATCGTATTCACTTTTCAGGATGTTATTTTCAAATTCATCCCTCGTGTTTACAACTGTCGGCTCAATGTTTTTTTCACCTTCAAGAAAATCAATTAACTCACCCAGACTTTCAACGCCTACCACTTCAAGGTTGTTTACGATAGCCGCTTCGCGCGCATTTTGTTTCGGAAGAATAAAACCTTTGAAGCCTTCTTTTCTTGCCTGAATGGCGATAGGTAACGAGCCTTTGATTGGAAGTATTCCGCCATCGAGCGAAAGCTCGCCCATGATTACATACTGCGACAAGGCTTCAATATTTTTTATTCTCTCTGATGCGGCAAGAATGCCCACTGCCATCGGCAAATCATACGCAGTGCCTTCTTTGCGAATGTCGGCAGGAGAAAGATTGATAACCGTTCTGCGCCTCGGCATTTCATACCCCGAATGTTTCACTGCCGTGCTTATCCTGAACATAGATTCCTTAACGGCATTGTCGGGCAGCCCCACCGTAATATGCGCAGGCAGTCCGCTTTCTACGCTGACCTCAACCGTGATAGTTGCGGCATCAACTCCGTAAATCGCACTGCCGAATGTTTTTACAAGCATAGTTTTTTGAACGGTTTTGTTTGGAACAAACCAACAGATTTTTTTTGAATAAATAAGCAGGCAAAGTTTCTTATCATTCAAACACCGCCTTCAACACTTCGGGTGATTTTAAATTTCCGAAACCTTCGATGTGATGCTTGTAATACATAATTAAATAATTCAGCAGCGTATTTCGCTCTGTGCTGTTTGAAAGCACGGATTTTACTTCGGTATAATTTGCTGAACTCAGGTCTGAAATAAACCTGCTGTAAGGATTGCCCACCGCGCCAATGCCCGAAAGCGCAACGCTTACAAACGCGCCTTCTTTCAAATCAAACAATGGAGTTATTGAAGTGTAATTTCCATGCGGTTGAAAACCGATGTAAGAAGAAAGTTTGATCAAAAACATTAAATGAAAATCGGGATTCAGTTCGTTGGTTGCATCTAAAAAACAAAGATTGTCAAACACAAATTCAAACAACTCGTGATTGGCTTCATGCGGATGCAATGTTTTATTTAATACTTCCAGCATCAGTTGCGCCATACTCGATTTGCGGATGTCAAACGGAATGGAAATATAGGTTTGCAATCTTCTTATTTCTTTCAGACGTTGCAGGTTTTTATTGTCGCGTTGCGTGGCTTCAATGTCAAGTATGGTAAGCGGTTGCAGCAATGATGCTTTGCTTTTTCCTTTTGTTGTGCGCACTCCGTTTACCATATACGACATCACGCCAAACTGCTCAGTAAACAACTTGCAGATAACACTCGTTTCGGAGTATTTCGTATTCTGTAAAACTATTGCGCGGGAGGTGAAGTGCATCAAATCAATTTATTGATTCACGAAATCAAATTGCCGGAAACCGTTGGGCGTGGCAATCCAAAACGAATCATTGGGTTTCGGATTTTTAATCGTCAATGAATATCCTGTTCCCCATTCGTCCACATCAAAAACGCAATCATCATTTTCATAATCCTGCGCACCCATTTCATTGTGCATCCACCACGAAATTCCATTAGCGCGAACAATTACTTTTATTGATTCGTTTGAAAGCCGGTGAATTTCCAATTTGTCATCAGGCGAATGAAAAAGTGTCCACGCAACAGGTTTTAGTTGTTCAAGATTATCCCTTTTGTGATATAACTGATAAACATTTCTTATCCTTTGGATACTTCTGAAAATATAAATGCTTTGATATTTCAAAGGCACATTCAGAAAAAACAATCTGCCGTTTTGTTGCGGTAAAGTGTTGATGCAGTTGTGGTAAAAATGTCCCGCATTTTGCCAGCACGTTGCGGTGATTTTTGAAAAGTGCAAAGCAAAAATCAGCCACGCCATGCAACACGCATAACCCAACAACGGCAACAGACTGAAAAATACGAACGGAAAAATCTGATACAAAATAATTGAGCCGAAATACCCCATGCGGTCGTTTTCATATTGAAAAAGATACATGAAATATAAATTCAGCACAGGCAGAAAAAGAACTATTGCGCAAATCCACAAACCCACAAAAACAAATGCGGCTTTCCTGTTTCTGATAAATAATAATGCAGTGAAAAAGAAATTTACCGCAGCAAAAATTCCAAATGAAAGCGCGGTCTTTTTTTGAATAAAACCATAAACGCTGTTCCTGAAATCATAATCGAAAAAATGAATGAAGCCGTAATGCTTCGCTATGTATTGCAAGAGCGTTGTTGCATAATTTGCCGCGCTCAGGTTTTCAATATGCGTTGTGCCGTAATGCGGAATCCAGTTGCCTTTAATCAATTTTGTAAGAACAAAATACAGCACAATAAAAACCGCCTGCGGAACAACTATGAAAGCGAAAAATTTTTTCAGCGATACTGCCGTTGAAGGATTGAAAAATTTAATCAACATAAACAGCACAACAAACACTCCCGGAAACACTAATGTTTCTTCGCGCGTTGTAAGCGAAACACAATAAAGCAGCGCAATGAAAACCGCACTGCGCAACAGGTTTTGCTCATTTAATTTCAGTATCAGCCGCAGCATCAGCATAAAAAACAACAGCGCGAAACCGTAATGATATGTTGCCGCCCACACAATATTTTCACTTTGATATGGCGAAAGCAAAAACATCAGCGAACCGAACAATGCAATCTTTCCTGCGTGTTTCAAATTGCACCGTTGGTAAAAATTTTCCATGTTTAAGAAAATCAACCACGAGTTCAAAGCGTGTAAAGTTGCGGTGAGCAAAAACCACGCTTTAGTGTTTAATCCGAAAAGTTCATACCATAAATTATTGATTAAATCGTGAAAATAATAGAGGCTGGTCATGCCGTAATTATTGAGGATTCCTTTCCAGCCCTCTATTTCAAAATCAATCAAACCCGCGTTTCCGTCATCCACCAATGCCGCAGTGTGTCCCTTATGATAAAGCCACACAACAGCTATCCAGTACAATGGAAGCAATAAAATTTTCAAACTGTTTTTTTGAAGCATAAGCTATTAAAATCGAGGGCGAAAAAGCGTTATATTTTTTGAATATTACATTCGCAAAAAATCATTCTTGATTGCGCAAATAAATCATGTACTCCATTTCCGAAATCACATCCATCATAAAAGCAAAGCCGTTGCTGCAAAGCAAAGAAGATTTGCGCATCGCGCATTTGCTTACCGACAGCCGCAAACTTTCATCGCCTGCCGACACTTTGTTTTTTGCCATTGGCGGCACTCGTCTTGACGGACATCATTACATTGAAGACCTGTATAAAAAAGGCGTTCGCGCTTTTATTGTTAGCAATGAAATTGCTATTGAAAAATTGAAAGGCGCAAACATTTTGCAGGTAGCAAATGTTGTGGAAGCATTGCAAAAAATCGCTGCGCATCACCGAGCTAAATTTGATTATCCTGTTATCGGCATCACGGGCAGCAACGGAAAAACCATCGTGAAAGAATGGCTGTATCAACTGCTGCATGAAGACTATAATATTGTGCGCAATCCCAAGAGCTACAACTCGCAAATCGGTGTACCGCTTTCGGTTTGGCAGATGAGCAAAGCGAATACGCTGGCTGTTTTTGAAGCGGGAATTTCCGAGCCGGGCGAGATGGATAAATTGGAAAAAATCATTCATCCGAATATTGGAATTTTCACCAACGTTGGCGATGCGCACAACGAAGGCTTTTTGAACATAAAACATAAAACCAAAGAAAAGCTGCAACTTTTCAAGCACAGCGATGTGCTGATTTACTGCAAAGACCACGCGCATATCAACGGAGCAATTGCCGAAGTAAATTCCGTAAACAACCGCATCAAAACTTTTTCGTGGAGCAGCAATGCCGATGCCGATGTAAAAATCACAAGCGTGATGCACACGAACAACAACACATTTATTTCTTATTTTTTCAATCATCGCGCGTTCGATTTTGAAATTCCTTTTTCGGATAAAGCCTCAGTGGAAAATGCCATTCACTGCGCGGCTGCGATGTTGTATCTCGGCACAGAGCCGGATGTAATTGCCTTGCGTATGAAATCGCTTTCGCGCATTGC
>CAZSEG010000013.1:4199-16942 GCA_964605875.1 uncultured Chitinophagaceae bacterium | reverse complement strand
ATGAAAGACGGCATCAATAATTGCATTTTAATCAACGACAGCTACAATTCGGATTTCGGTTCTATTCGCATTGCAATTGATTTTTTGAGTCAGCAGAATCGCCATGCAAAGCGCACCATTATTTTGTCGGATATTTTGCAAAGCGGTGAGGGTGAAATTGAATTGTATGAGCGCATTGCAAAAATTATTGAGCATTCGGGTATTCAAAGATTTATTGGTGTTGGTGCGGCTTTGACGCGGCAAAAAAGATTGTTTGAAAAGAATACCACATTGGAATCAAATTTCTTTCCCGACACAGAAACATTTTTAAAAAACTTCGACAGTTCTACTTTTAATAACGAAGCGATTTTGCTGAAAGGTGCGCGTAAATTCCGGTTTGAAATAATTTCAAAATTATTGGAAAAAAAAGCGCACGAAACGGCTTTGGAAATCAACCTGAATGCCATTGCGCACAACCTGAAAACGTATCAAAGCACATTGAAATCCGGTACAAAAATTATGTGCATGGTAAAAGCATTTGCTTACGGAAGCGGCAGTTATGAAGTTGCGAATGTTTTGCAATTCAACCGTGCCGATTATTTGGCGGTTGCCTACACCGATGAAGGAATTGAATTGCGCAGAAACGGTATTCATTTACCTATCATGGTGATGAACCCCGAGCAGCGAAGTTTTGAAGCGATGATTGCGCACAAATTAGAACCCGACCTTTACAATCACAGAATTTTTGACAGCTTTATTGAAACGTTAAACATGGTGAACGCCAACGGTGGCGAGCCTTTTCCTATTCATATAGAATTAGAAACAGGTATGCACCGCTTAGGTTTTGAGGCGGATGATATTCCGTTGCTGATTCAAAAACTTACTGCAAATAATGTAGTGAAAGTAGCTTCTGTTTTTTCGCATCTTGCCGCAAGCGAAAGCGAGCAGGAAGACAGCTACACGAAAAATCAGATTGCAATTTTTGAAAAATATTCCTTGCAAATTATTAAGGCTTTGGATTACAAACCGTTGCGGCATATTTTGAACTCCACAGGCATTGCGCGACATACCGGTGCACAGTATGACATGGTGCGTTTAGGAATTGGTTTGTATGGCATTGATGACAGCGCAATGCTGCAAAAAAAGTTATTGCCTGTAAGCACATTAAAAACAACTATTTCTCAAATAAAACATTTGAAAAAAGGCGACACAGTCGGCTATGGAAGAATCGGCAAAGTGAGCAAAAACACAAGCATTGCAACAGTTGCCATCGGTTATGCAGACGGATTGAGCAGAAGGCTGAACAACGGAGTCGGCACAATGCTGGTGCGCGGAAAATCTGCACCGATAATCGGCAATGTGTGTATGGATATGACAATGCTGAACATTACTGAAATTCCCGATGCAACGGAAGGCGATGAAGTAATTGTGTTTGGCGAAAACCCAAGTATTTCAGACATCGCAAAAGCAGCAGGAACCATTCCTTACGAAATTCTAACAGGCATTTCGCAAAGAGTAAAACGCATTTATTTTGAAGAGTAAATCACATACATTTTAAACATGCAAAACTTTTGGGCATTACTTGCATTGGCTGTTGCTCCGGCAATTTATTTATCCATAGTAATTTACGGTCGTGATAAATATGACCGTGAACCTAAGCGCATTTTATTGGTTGCTTTTTTGTGGGGTTGTTTTAGTGTAGTACCTGCGCTTATTTTAGAAACGTTTTGGGGCAGACTTGGCTTTGGTATTTCAGGCAGTTTTGTTGGCACAGCAGTGTATGCTTTTGGTGTGGTTGCATTGAGCGAGGAGCTAAGTAAGTTTACCATGTTACGGCTTCATGCTTATCGCAGAGCGGAGTTTAATGAGCCATTTGACGGCATTGTATATGCTGCGTTTGTTGCGCTTGGTTTTGCTACAATCGAAAACATAGCTTATGTATTTCAGCATGGATTTGGCACGGGCGTAATGCGTATGTTTACTGCCGTGCCGGCACATTTTTCGTTTGGCGTGATTATGGGTTATTATGTTGGCAAGGCAAAGTTCGCACCGCAACATCGTTTTTCTCTGATGACACAGGGTGTTTTTTATGCTACCATCATGCACGGGGCTTATGATTTTTTTATCATGCAGCAGAACTTTCCTGCATTGGGAATTTTTACGGTAGGTATTCTGATTATGTCGTGGCGTATCAGCAAGAACGCCATCAATGAACTTCATGCCGATAGCCGGTTTCGTTTTCACAATCCAAATTTATTTGATGGCGAAAACAAAGTTTAGCAGCAATTACGTTCACGATTTGTTGGAGCAAAAGTATCGAGAATACAATACCGGTTCTTTTATCGAAACCGACCCTGTCAGCATTCCGCATCGCTTTGAAAAATTGCAGGATATTGAAATAGCTGCCTTCTGGACATCCATGCTGGCGTGGGGCAACCGCACTTCTATTATCAATTCGGCAACAAAACTTTTTGCATTGATGGACAATGCTCCGCATCAGTTTATGCTGCAACATCAGGAGCAGGATTTGAAACGCTTTCTTAATTTTAAGCACCGCACTTTTAATGCAACCGATACGCTTTATTTCATAGAGTTTTTTAAAAGTCATTATTCAAAATACAATTCATTGGAGGATGCTTTTTTTAAAATAGATGTCAGAAAGCAGACATCAGAAATCAGAGAGAAAAAGATGGATGTAAGGAATCAGAAGAATGTGGAGTCACATTTGATTGCTTTTCATCGTAACTTTTTTGCGCTGCCGGATGCACCACACCGCACGCGAAAACACATTGCTACGCCCGAAAGAAAAAGCACCTGCAAAAGACTGAATATGTTTTTGCGATGGATGGTGAGAAATGACAAGAACGGAGTTGATTTTGGCTTATGGAAAAAGATAAAACCTGCGCAGTTGCTTTGTCCGCTTGATGTGCATGTAGAAAGAGTGGCAAGACATTTGGGGTTAATTGAGCGCAAGCAAACTGATTGGCAAACAGTGCTTGAGCTTACCGAAAACCTGAAAGCATTTGATGCTAAAGACCCCGTGAAATATGATTTCGCATTGTTTGGTTTGGGGGTTGCCGATAATCAGTTTAAACAAAGGAAGGGATTAGAATTATTAAGGTAATGGACTAATCACATAATCTGATAAATACAAACACACCCCTGCCCCTCTCAAGAGGGGAAAACAGCCGGAGCAGAGCTAAAACTTGTAGCTGCTTTTCTTCAAGCCATATTTTTTTGCTTCCGCTTTTGTGATGCAGATGGCAGTGAGTTTCAGTGGTGTGCCAATCATGCGTATATGCGGTGGAATTTTTCCGACCTTGCCGGTGAAGGTTACTTTCAATCCGTCTTTTTTCAATTCATCGGGCAATTGTGCGCTGATGTAGCGTTCGTTTTCATTGTTTGCCGGAATAATTACAACGGCTTCTTCACTCAATACTTTTATGCAGCCTTTTTGATTTTTGATGGTTTTGTACCATTCAAAATCTTGTGCATTTACAAGCGAAAAAGAAAAAAGAAAAAAGAAGAAAGTGAGTGATTTCATAATGTATAATTACTGCACAGCAGATTTGTTTTTTGTAAGAATAAGAAGAATTGATATTACATGGCATAACAATAAAAAAAGAGCTACGCTCATTGCTGAAACGTAGCCCCCGACTATGACACACAAAAGATAAATGTCTTGTTTGAATCTTTAAAAACTGCTTGTACAGCAGTTGTTTGATTGCAGCAGCAAATGTAACTGTTTGTTTGGTTAGATGATTGATATGGGGTATGGTTGCGTTGTTAATTCACATTTATTTAAAAAATACAAGGGAGAGCAGGAAAAAAGTAGTGCAGACAATGATAAGAAACCCATAAAAAAAGCCTCTGAAACTAAATATTTCAGAGTCTTTTTTATGACACAAAACATATTCTATCTGTATAACATGATGCTGCCCTCGCGCTGTGTCCATGTTTCGTCAATATAGGAGATTTTCACTACATAAACATACATTCCCGGCTCGCTCAAAATTCCTTTGTAGTAGCCGTCCCAACATTGTTTGATGTCGGTGGTTTCAAATACTTTTTCGCCAATGCGGTTAAATATTTTCAAGTCAATAGTTTCCACCGCATCGCTGAACATACACCAAAATTCATTGGCTCCGTCACCGTTTGGCGAGAAGAAATTCGGCAGGTACAACACCTTGCTTTGATCAACAATAAAAGGAATCAATAAAGTATCGGCACAGCCTTTCGGGTCGCGCACAATAAAGGTGTATGCTATGCTTTTTATTGGCGAGGCAATCGGGTCGTTGCAATCGTAGCAGCTCAAACCTTTTTGCGGTCGCCATTCGTAAGTATAGCTATTGCTGATTGGGCTTACATCAACGCTCAGTTGCTGTTCCTTGCCGATTCTGATTTCGGTAACGGAAGGCATTACTGCAACAATTTCATCAGGCTCTGTGATAGTTGCATTGGCAGTTGCCGTGCAACCTTTGCTGTCGAACACAGTTACAGAATAGCTGCCCGTGCCTAACTTGGTTACGGTTGAATTTTGTGTGCCGTTGCTCCACAGGTAAGTGTAGCCCGGTGTACCGCCAAAGCCACGCGCGGCAATGCTTCCGTCATTTCCGCCAAAGCATCTTACATCTTTCGCGCTGTCAATAACCGCTTCAAAAAATGGCGCAGGATTTACGGTAAAACTGCCTGTGCCTGTGCAAAGATTTACATCCGTTACCGTTACATCATAAGTGTTTGGCAGCAAGCTGTTGATGAAATTTCCGGGTTGCCCGTTCGACCAGTTGAAAGTGTAAGGTGCAACGCCTGTTGATCCCGCAACAGCAATACTTCCATCGGCTTTGCCGTAACATTGCTGGTCAATAATTGAAGTGGAATTTACGGTAGGCAGATTCCAAACCGTAACCGTAATATCGTTGCTCAAGCCTTCGCAATTTGCGTTGTCGGTTGTGGTAACTCTGAAAGTTCCGCTTTGCGAAACATTGATGGTTTGTTGCGAGGCGTTATTGCTCCAGTTGTAAGTTTGAAAAGTTGAATCGGTGCTAAGGTTCACACTGCCCCCTGCACAAAACGATATTACTCCATCGGCAGAAATAGTAATCGGCAAAGGATTGGGATTGAAAGTAATTACCAAATCGTTGCTGCGTACGTGGCAGTTGTTGCTGTTCACGGCAGTTACAAAATAAGTGCCTGCTTGTGTTACCGTAATATCTTTTGTGGTGGCGTTGTTGCTCCATGCGTAAGCATTGTAAACACTATCAGCGGTTAAAACAATGCTGCCGCCTTTACACACGGGAACAGTTCCCAAAGCAGTAGCAGTAGTGGGCAACGGAGAAGCGGCAACAACCACATTCGCAATATCGCTTAACCACAGACAGCCCTGCGCATCAATTGCGCCAAATGAATATTGCCCGCTTTGTGAAACGGTGATGCTTTGCGTAGTTGCATTGTTGTTCCATAAATACTGAACAAAGGTTTGCGTTGCAGCAATATCAACACTGCCGCCCAAACAAACATTCACCGTGCCCGATGGGTTGAGCGTGGTAAGTTGTGGCGGATTGATGGTAAGCGTCATAGAATCAATTGCAACACAACCGTTGATGGATGCCACCACATAATATTTTCTAATTTTCGGTTGTTGTGTGAGGTTGGTGTCGCGCACCATTGGGTTAGCAATGGTAGTATCTGAAAGCCCGGTTGAAGGACTCCAATAGTAAGTGTAGTTGCCCTGTGGCGCGCCACCTAATGTGGCAGTGCCGCCACTGCAAATAGTTTGGTCTTGCCCGGCATTTGCAATTGGATTTGCATTTACGATAACTGTGCCTGTTGCCTGCGGAATGGTGCATCCGCCATCATTAATATCAAGTGTAAGATTTTTTATACCCGCGCCTGTCCATCGCACTTCCAAAGGACCCGCACCTGTTGCCGAACCGCTTACAATGGTTCCTCCATTTAAGCCCCATGTAAAAGTTGCTGTGCCGGAAGGCGTTCCGTTGAAGGTGAGTATGCTTGTTTTTCCATCACAAATTTGCGGAGGGTTGGCAGTAAATCCTGCGTTGAATGTTCCTTGAATATCCACCTGCAAAGAATCATTTGCATAGCAACCGTATTGGTCGGTTACACGAACGCGATACATCACAGTTTGCGAAACCTGCTCGGTAATATTTTGCGTTGTTTTCGCGCTTGGTGTCCACACGTAAGTATAAGGTTTTGAACCTTGAATAGGATTGGTTTTTAAAGTAACCGTTGCGCCTGCGCACACCGTTGTGTCTTTCTTTAAATTATTAAGCAACTGATTATTGAAAGTGGCATTCACATCGGGGCAAAGATTCACTTCAATAACGGAAATACTTGTGCGGTCGCAAGGCAAATCGTTCCATTGCCCGCCTGCATAAATCTGCACACACTGTTCGCCATTTTGGCAACGGTATTGGTCGCTGCAAGCAAAGCTGCAACCGAATGTGCAGCCGTTGTATCCATTGTTATTCGGTTCGCCTGAAGCCCAGTTTTGATAAATAGTCGGGGTTGCAGGAGCGGGTGTAAAATTGCCCGTTGAGCCATCCAAAGCATAAAAAGTTGAAGCCGCTGTTCCTGTTCTTCTGTATCCCAACCAAATTGTTTGCCCTGCGTAAGGCGAAGCATTCAAAGCATTGGCAACATTGGTATTTTCTGCCGCATCATTCAGCACCACCATGTTTGCACCAAGCGCGGCAGCGGCAGCCTGTGCCTGCGCTGCATCCTGCGAAGTCGGGTTTACAAAATACATACTGCACGGCTGCCCCTGCACATTCAGCGGAACATATCCTGCGCCCGTAAAAGTGTTGATGATTTGCTGAATATCACAGCCTTGCGGACCAACAGGCGGGTTACAGTTATTATCAATAGTAACATTCACGTTGTCGGTTGAAAAGCAACTGTAACGGTCGGTTACGGTTACTGAATATTGCGTTGTTTGCGCGGGCGAAACATAAGCGGGGTTGGTAGTTTGCCCCGAACTCCAACTGTAAGTATATGGCTGCGAACCAAGAATTGCGCTGCTGTTGAGCCTTGCAGTTTGCCCGGCACAAACGGTAGTGTCATTGCTCAATGTAATTTCGGGGCAAAGGTTTACTTCAATCACGGAAATACTTGCAGCATTGCATTTTTCGTCATTCCATAAACCGTTGGAATAAATCTGCACGCACTGCTCACCGTTTTGACAAGCATAAATATTGCAACCGATTAAACAACCCGGAGCGCATTGATAGCTGTTATTGTTGGGTTCGCCCGAAGACCAGTTTTGATAAATTCCCGGTGTCGGTCCTCCCGTTGTTGGCGTAAGAAAGTTGCCCGTGCTGCCATCTAATGCACTAAAAGTAGGCTGTGCCGTGCCTGTTCTTTTGTAGCCAATCCAAACGAAATTGCCGCCTGCAAAATAGTTGCCTGCGTTTAATGCAGCCACCACATTCTGGTTTTCGGTTGCATCATTAAAAACTACAAGGTTCGCGCCTAACTGTTGAGCCGAAACCTGCGCCTGTGCTGCATCCTGCGAGTTCGGGTTGATAAAATACATACTGCAAGGCTGCCCCTGCACATTCAAAGGAACATAACCCGCATTTGTAAAAGTGGTTGTGATTTGCTGAATGTTACAGCCCTGCGGAGATTGTGCGTGAATGGTAAAAAAACCGAAGGTTAAAACTATTGCTGCGAAGAATTGCTTCATCCTGTTTATGATTATTTCGTTTGTTCAAAAAAGCCGCGAAAAGTAGAAAATATTAAGCGAATGGATAGACGCATTTTATCACCGAAAGGTTTGTTGAAGCAATAACAATCAATTGCCATGTAAAATGTTTGAAATGAATTGCGTTGCGCAAATGCTTTTGTATTCATCCATGCTATGAATATCTTGCCGCCCGAAAACAACCATGCAGCAACAACTAAAGAGCAGTAAACAGGATGCAATTACACAATTGGTTTTAACCGTTGCGGTTTTGGTATTGCTGAATGTAGTTGCCGGATTCCTGTACTATCGCTTTGACCTTACTGCCGAAAAACGCTACTCGCTTTCCAAGCCGACAAAAAATCTGATAAGCAATTTGAAAGATGAAGTGGTGGTGAAAGTTTATTTGGATGGAGAATTGCCCGCAGGTTTTGTCAGGCTGAAAGAATCCACCCGCGATTTATTGAATGAAATGCGCGCCATCAACCGCAGCAATATTCAGTTTGAATTTGCCGACCCGCTTGAAGGCAGAACCGAAGAAGAGAAAACAAATATTCTTCAAGAACTTGCAAAACAGGGTTTGACGGGCACAAATCTGATGACCAAAGGCAAGGATGAAAACAAGCAGCGCATCATTGTTCCCGGGGCAATTATCAATTATCAGGGCAATAGTTATCCTATTAACTTGTTAGAAAATCAGGCGGGTTTTTCGCCCGAAGAAATTCTGAATAATTCGGTGATTCAGTTGGAATACAAATTTGCCAACGCCATCAAAAAGCTCACGCAGTATCGTTCATCGCGCATTGCTTTTTTGCAGGGCAATGGCGAACTCAATCGCCTTGATTTAGCAGATATTCTGAACACATTGGTTGGTCAGCGATACGAAGTGCAGGAAATGTATATTGACAGCCAGTTTGCTATTCCTTCAAAGTTTGATGTGGTGGTGATTGCCAAGCCTCAAACTGCTTTTGACGAAAAGAATAAATACAAGATTGACCAGTTCATCATGCGTGGCGGAAAAGTGCTGTGGTTGTTAGATGCCACCACTGCCGATATGGATTCGCTCAAGCAAAATCTTACGGGTCAGTTTGTAGTGGATAAGCCGTTGAATTTAGACGACCAACTTTTCAAATACGGAGTGCGCATCAACAACGATTTGGTGATGGATATTAACCTCTGCGGCTCTGTTCCGTTGGTGGTTGGGCAAATGGGCAACAGTCCGCAAACGCAGTTATTCCCTTGGTATTATTTTCCGTATTTGATGAGCAGTAAATCTCATGCCATCAGCCGAAACTTAGACCCTGTTGCCGGGCAATTTGCAAGCAGTATTGATACACTTAAAAACCCGGGCGTTACCAAAACAGTTCTGCTGCATACTTCCGAAAATACTAAAGCGGTGATGACACCTACCCGTGTGGGTTTTGATATTCTTGCCAACCGCCCCGACCCGCGCTATTATGCGCAGAAAAATCTGCCTGTAGCTGTGTTGCTCGAAGGTGAATTTGAATCTGTTTTTAAGAATCGTTTAGCGCAGGAATTTTTAGCCGTAAATGATTCGTTAGGAGAATTGAAATTTATTGAGCGCAGCAAACCGACACGCCAGATTGTTATTGCCGATGGTGATATTATTCGCAATGAAAAGCGAAACGATAATTCAGCTTTTCCATTGGGCTATCAACCTTACACCAAGCAAACGCTCGCCAACAAAGATTTTATTCTGAACTGCATAGAATATCTTGCCGATGAAGAAGGCTTGCTGGAAACGCGCAACAAAGAAGTGAAGCTGCGTTTATTAGATACCATAAAAGTGAATGAAGAAAAAACCAAATGGCAACTGATAAACGTTGCCATGCCTATGTTCCTGATTTTGGTTTCGGGCTTTGGCTTTACTTACTGGCGGAAGAATAAATACACAAAGTAATCAGTCCCTCAACTCGTGTGTCCGCACAGCTTTGTATATGATATGTTGCAGCTTAGTCCGCAAACCCATTTTTACCAAGCGATTGTTTGCAGCCGAAGGATAAACACGGTTACTTAAAAACACATAAACCGTTTTGGTGTCGGGGTCTGCCCATGTGCAAGTGCCTGTAAAACCCGAATGTCCGAAAGCAGATGCAGGTGTGTTTTGCGAGCAGGGATTTGATTTTGCATCATCCAATTCCGGTTTGTCAAAACCCAAACCCCTGCGCGAAACACTGCTTATTTTTCGCGTAAATAATTCAACTGTTTCGGGCTTCAGTAATTGCCTGTTGTTGTAATTGCCTTTATTTACAAGCATCTGCATAATTGCCGCCACATCCATTGCATTGGAAAAAATTCCTGCATGACCTGCCACACCACCATACATTGCCGCACCAGGGTCGTGCACAAAACCTTTAATAACCTGCTTGCGGAATGCAGTATCAATTTCTGTCGGAATAATGCGCAATATATCGAAGCGATTTAAAGGCAGATAGCCAATGCGCGTTAAGCCCATCGGCTCGTAAAACGTTTCGTTTACATATTCATTTAAAGGCTTGCCCGAAATTGTTTCAACAATCTTTTGAAGGATGTAAAAGTTGAGGTCGCTGTAAACATATTTCGGCTTGGGGTCTATGGGGTGATGTGTCATAATATACCACATAGAATCGCGGTAATCTTTGCGCATAAAAATTCTGTCGGCAACAGGAATGCTGAATACGCTGTCTTTATTTGCTGAAAAAAATTGACGGTAATCGTAAGGGTCTTTAAAGGCTTTGTAAAACTCTATGTAGGCTTTTGTGCCAGATTGGTGCAGCAATAAATTACGCAACATGATGTCGCCAACTGTTGCTTTGGCATCTAAAGGCAGATAGTCTTTTACGGTTTTGGTAAGGTCAATTTTTTGTTCGTCCACCAAGCGCATTACTGCCAAAGTGGTAGAAAGAATTTTTGTGAGCGAAGCCACATCGTACAAATCGGTAGTGCTTACTTTTTTTGAAGTTTCATAAACAGGATTTCCGTAAGCGCGGTTCCAGATTACTTTGTTGTCGTGTGCAACTAATAGCTGACAGCCGGGCATTGTTTTGCTGATTAAGCCATCATAAATTTCTTCTTCCAGTTCTTTTAAATCGAGCGGGTCTATGCCTACGGATGCCGATTTAGCTAATTGTAAACGCACAGGCTTTTGAATGATAAATCCCGTTCCTTCTATAAATCTGCCAACGGTTACGGGCAATTTGCCACTAACAGAAATTGCGCCCATAATCGCATTTGCAGCCGCGCGTTGCGCAGGGTCGGTATCATCAAAAGCAACTATGGCTGTGCGGGCTTCCTGAAAATTTGAAAGCGAATAGGCATTGCCGAAAAGCGTGAGTATAACCTTTGTTGAACCCGTTAAGCGATTGTAAAAATCAATCGTTTGTTTTGATACGGCATAGTTTTTTGCAGGCTGGCGGCTCATGTCGTGTACGCTCATTATCACTACATCATATTGCGAAAGCGTATCGAACAGTGTTTGGAATTTTTTAGTGTCCGTATCATTTTCAACTATAAATTCATCTGTTTCCATCCATTGTTTCAGGAAGTTTTGAAACGAGGTATTTTTCTTTGCCCTGATGCTTACAACCGCAACTTTTTTCACTGCTTCTTTGGTGTTCAAAGGCAGTAAAGAATCTGCATTTGCAACAATGGTAACTGTTTGTTCGTAAAGCGCTTCCTGTGTTTGCTGATATTCAAAACCATTCAAATCGTTGGTAAGCGCAGTAACATCTATAGGCGAATAATTATTCAAACCCAACTTGTATTTGTAGCCTAAAACTTTCTTTACGCGATGCTCTAATTCTTTTTCAGAAACAATGCCGCTATCCACCGCCATGCGAATTTTTTCAATTCCTTTTCTGCAATCCTGCGAGAATACAAGAATGTCGTTGCCCGCCATAAACGCCATTGAATCCACAGTGCCGGGCAAAAAGAATTTACTCACTCCTTTCATGTTCAAAGCGTCCGAAAAAACCAATCCTTCAAAGTGCATTTTCTCTTTCAGCAAGCCTGTTACTATACTTTTTGAAAGCGAGCTTGCAACCGTTCCCGTAGTATCCAATTGCGGCATATACAAATGCGCAGCCATCACGCTGCCCACACCATTTTTTATCAACTGTCTGAAAGGATATAACTCTAATTGCTCCAATTGTTCCAGCGATTTGTTTATCACAGGCAGGTCGTGGTGCGAATCGGTTTCGGTGTCGCCATGCCCGGGGAAATGCTTTGCGCAGGCAAGCACACCTTCGTCCTGCATTCCGCGCATATATTCAATGCCTTTGAGCGAAACTTTGATTTTATCTTCACCAAAACTTCTTTCGTTAATCACCGGATTGTTGGGATTGTTGTTTACATCCACACAAGGCGCAAAGTTGATGTGAATGCCCATGCGCCTGCACTGCTGCGCAATCTGCTTTCCCATGGTATAAATCAGTTCATTGTTTTTCAACGCACCCAAAGCCATCTGTCGCGGGTAAATCATCGTACTGTCCAACCGCATCGAAAGACCCCACTCGCCATCAATGGCAACCATTGCTTTTATCTTTGCTGCAGCCTGCAATTTATTCGTCCACTGCGCCTGATTGGTTGGGTTGCCTTTAAAAAAAATCACACCTCCGGCTTTGCCTTCACCTATCAGCTTCACTACCGAATCCATGTTGTATTCTTTACCCGGTGAAGTGTGCGCAGGCAGCATAAAAAACTGCGCAATGCGTTCATCCACAGTTAAAGCATCGTACACAGAGTCCACCCATTTGCGGCATTGCTTGTCTTTATGCCACTCAATAAAACTGTGTTCATTTTGTTGCGAAAAAGTGATTTGCGCCAAAAGCAATAACAGCACAAACAAAGTGTGTTTGCTCTTGCCTGTAAATGTAAAAAAGGTTGTTTTTTGAAAATCCATGTTGCGCTCCAAAACACTATAAATAAATGCACACCGTCATGCACATATCTACAAGCAGAATTGAAGATGACTAAAACCCGAAAAGGTTGAATGGGACAGCGAAGGGTTTGCAAAAAAATAGCGAAGACCAAATTGTTGTTGTGTATCGCACCCACCACTTCAATC